>JBFLWB010000160.1 GCA_040758155.1 Thermodesulfobacteriota bacterium | reverse complement strand
AAAACCCGCGACCAGGGAAACGACGTGGTCGTCGTGGTCTCGGCGATGTCCGGAGAGACGAACCGCCTTCTCGGGCTCGCACACCAGATCTCGGAGCTTCCCAACGAGAGGGAGCTCGACGTCGTCGCATCGACCGGCGAGCAGGTGACGATCGGCCTGCTGTCGATCGCGCTCACCGAGCTGGGATACAAGGCGAAATCGTTCTGCGGCTTCCAGATCCCGATCACCACCGACCAGGCGTACGTGAAGGCGCGGATCCGGAATATCGAGGGAGACACGATCCGGCAGGCGCTGAAGGAGGGGTACATCGTCGTGGTCGCCGGGTTCCAGGGGATCGACGACACCGGCTCGATCACCACGCTGGGGCGGGGCGGGTCCGACACCAGCGCCGTCGCGGTCGCGGCCGCGCTGAAAGCCGATGTCTGCGAGATCTACACCGACGTGGACGGCGTTTACACGACCGATCCCAACATCTGCGCGGACGCGCGCAAGCTCGACAAGATCTCCTTCGAGGAGATGCTCGAGCTCGCGTCGCTCGGCGCGAAGGTGCTGCAGATCCGCTCGGTGGAGTTCGGGATGAAGTACGGGGTGCGGATCCACGTCCGCTCCTCGTTCAACGATAACCTGGGTACGATTGTCACGACGGAGGAGGAGATCATGGAGACGGCGGTCGTGTCGGGAGTCGCATACAGCAAGAACGAGGCGAAGGTCACGCTCGTGAAGGTTCCCGACCGGCCGGGGATCGCGGCGAAGATCTTCAAGCCCCTTTCCGAGGCGAACATCGTGGTCGACGTCATCGTCCAGAACGTCTCCGTCACCGGGCACACCGACCTGACCTTCACGGTCGGGCGCGCCGACTACAAGAAGGCGATGCTGATCACCGAGAAGACCGCCGCCGAGGTGGGGGCGGAGAAGGTGGTCGGCGACGACAAGATCGCGAAGGTCTCCATCGTCGGCATGGCGATGCGGTCGCACGCGGGGGTCGCGATGAAGGTGTTCGAGACGCTGGCGGCCGAGGGGATCAACATCCTCGGCATCAGCACCTCGGAGATCAAGATATCCGTCCTCATCGAGGAGAAGTACACGGAGCTTGCCGTGCGTGTCCTCCACGACGCGTTCGGACTGGGGAAAGCCTCCTGATGAAGCCCGTCCGCCTCTACGACACGACCCTGAGGGACGGTACCCAGGCGCGGGAGATCTCCCTTTCCGTCCTCGACAAGATCAAGATCGCCGAAAAGCTGGACGAGTTCGGGATCCATTACATCGAGGGGGGATACCCGGGGAGCAACCCGAAGGACCTCGAGTTCTTCGAGCTGGCCCGGAAAGTGCGCTGGAGGAACTCGGCGATCTGCGCCTTCGGGATGACCCGGCGGGTCGGGAAAAAAGTAGAGGAGGACGCCAACATCAAGGCGATGCTCGGGGCGGAGACTCCGGTCATCACCGTCGTGGGGAAGGCGTGGGACTTCCACGTCACGGAGGCGCTGCGCACCACCCTCGAGGAGAACCTGGCCGCCGTCGGGGAAACGATCTCCTACCTTAAGACGCGAACCGACAAGGTGTTCTTCGACGCGGAGCATTTCTTCGACGGGTACCGCAACAACCCGAAATACGCGATGAAGGTCCTGGCCGTGTCCGCGGAGGCCGGCGCGGACTGCCTCGTCCTGTGCGACACCAACGGCGGATCGGTCACTTCCGAAGTCGCGCGCATCGTGAAAGAGGTGAAGAAGGCGACTTCCGTCGAACTGGGCATACACACGCACAACGACGCCGAGATGGCCGTGGCGAACACCATCGCCGCGGTGGAAAGCGGAGTCGTCCAGGTGCAGGGCACGATCAACGGGTACGGGGAGCGCTGCGGGAACGCGAACCTGTGCTCCATCATCCCGGCCGTCCAGCTCAAGCTGGGGCGGAAGGCGCTTCCCGAGGGGAACATCCGGAAGCTGTACGAAGTGTCGCGCTTCGTCGCGGAAGTGGCGAACATGGGGCAGTGGATCCACCAGCCTTACACCGGGGACGCGGCGTTCGCCCACAAGGGCGGGATGCACGTCTCCGCGATCCGCCGCCACCCGATGACGTACGAGCACATCGAGCCGGAGGCCGTCGGGAACATGCGCCACGTGCTCATCTCCGACCTTTCCGGGAAAAGCAATATCCTGTCGAAGATCCAGGAGCGGGGGCTGAAATTCAAGTCGAAGGACCCGAACGCGGAGAAGATCCTCGAGGAGATCAAGGATCTCGAGCACAAGGGGTACCAGTTCGAGGGGGCCGACGCATCCTTCGAGCTCCTCGCCCGCAAGGCGCTCGGCGAGCACATTCCGTTTTTCGAACTGAAGGGGTTCCGGGTCATCGACGAAAAACGGTCCGAGGGAGAAGACCCCATCGCCGAGGCGACGATCATGATCGGCGTGGGCGACCGGGTGGAGCACACCGCGGCCATGGGGAACGGCCCGGTGAACGCGATGGACAACGCGCTGCGCAAGGCGCTCGAGAAGTTCTACCCGGAAGTGGCCGAAGTACGCCTGATCGACTACAAGGTCCGCGTCATCCAGCAGGGCGGGACCGGATCCTCGGTACGCGTCTTGATACAGTCCGGCGACAAGACGACCAACTGGGGCACCGTCGGGGTATCGCACAACATCATCGAGGCTTCCTGGCAGGCCCTGGTCGACAGCATCCGGTTCAAGCTCTGGAGGACGCGGGGTGGGCAGCCCAGGGAGCGGGGAGAGTAGCGGTAGAAGGCAAAGGTCCTACCTGTTCCTTTCCATGATGCTTTTGGTCTGGAATGCCCTCGCGACCGGCATCGAAACGCTTCAATCCCCCCGTTCCGGGATTGCCCTCCGTACCGGCAGCATCACGGATCGGGAGCGACCGGTTTCCTCCGCCAGCACCCTCCAGACGACCGCAAGCCCCCGGAATGGCCCCCTCTCGATCACGCAGAAATATCTAATTGGAAAACCGATAGATATCAACAAATCCTCAAAGGAAGAGATTAGCGCTCTTCCGGGGATTTCCGACGCAATTGCGGAAGCCATCGTAGCGGAAAGGGAGCGGGTCGGACGGTTCCGGTCCCCGGAAGAGCTGCTCAGAGTGAAGGGAATAAAGGAGAAGCGCTTGAAGAAAATCCTTCCTTTTCTGGCGAAGATGGAAAATAATTGACATAAATAGTTAGGTAATCTCCAGGCAAGGGGAGGACGGCATGTTCCGCACGATCCGCAACGACATCAAGGTCATCTTCGAGCGGGACCCAGCGGTCCGCAGCGTCGTCGAGATCTTCCTTTGCTATCCCGGATTCCACGCGGTCCGGTTCCATCATGCCGCACACTGGCTCTGGAACCACAGGCTCAAGCTGGCGGGACGGCTCCTTTCCCATATCTCCCGGGGACTGACCGGGATCGAGATCCACCCGGGGGCGACGATCGGTGAAGGATTTTTCATCGACCACGGGATGGGGGTGGTCATCGGCGAGACGGCCGAGATCGGGAAGAACGTCACCCTCTACCACGGAGTCACCCTCGGCGGGACGACCTGGAACAAGGGGAAACGCCATCCGACCCTCGAGGACAACGTCATCGTCGGGGCAGGGGCGGCCATCCTCGGCAACATCCGGATCGGGGAGAATTCGAAGGTGGGGTCGGGCTCCGTCGTGAACCGGGACGTGCCGCCGAATTCCACGGTGGTCGGCATCCCCGGACGCGTGGTGTACCGGGAAGGAAACGTGTACGCCGATCCGTCCGGCGTCGGAGGAACCCCCGACCCGGAAGGGAAGGCGCTCAAGTGCCTCACCGAGCAGCTCCGCGCCCTCGAGGAACGGGTGGAGGCGATGACGAAGGAGATCGATACGGTGAAGGAGTCCGCCCGGGTGAGGTCCGCGTCTTGAAGATCACCACGCGCGGCCGCTACGCCGTGATGGCGCTCGTGTCGCTGGCAGGCTCCTCCCGGGGGAACCCCGTCACCCTGCAGGCGATCGCGCGGCAGGAGGCGATCCCCGAATCGTATCTCCAGCAGCTCTTCCTGAAGCTGCGGAAGAAGAACCTCGTGAAAAGCGTGCGGGGTCCCGGAGGGGGATTCATCCTATCCCGGCATCCCTCCGAGATCACCGTGGGGGAGATCATCCGGACCGCGGAAGGCAGACCGTCGACCGTGGGATGCCGCCAGTCCGGAAGGCAGTGCAGCATGATCAACAAGTGCAGGACGCAGGGGATGTGGGACGCCCTCGAAGGGAAGATCGAGGAGTTCCTCGATTCCATCTCCCTGGAGGACCTGTTCGAGAAAAGGAACGAACCGGCGCGGGAGGCAGGCGCATGAGGAAGGTGTACTTCGACCACAACGCGACGACTCCCGTCCACCCGGAAGTCGCGGAAGCCGTACTGCCGTATCTCGGCGAGCTGTTCGGCAACCCGTCGAGCATTCACTGGGCGGGGAGGGACGTCCGGAAGGCGATCGAGGACGCAAGGGAGGAGGTCGCCGCCTTCTTCGGCTGCCGCCCTCTCGAGATCGTGTTCACCAGCTCGGGCACGGAAAGCGACAACCTGGCGCTGAAAGGGGTATCGCATCTCGACGGAAACCGGGGGAAGCACATCGTCACCTGCCGGGTGGAGCATCCGGCGGTCATGAACACCTGCCGTTTCCTGGAGAGCCAGGGGTACCGCGTGACCTACGTGCCGGTGAACCGGCAGGGGATCGTCGAGCCGGAAGTCGTCCGGACCGCCATCGAACCGGACACCTTCCTCGTCTCCATTATGGCCGCGAACAACGAAACGGGTTGCCTGATGCCCGTCCGCGAGATCGGCGAGATCGCGAGGAAGGCCGGCGCCCTGATGCACACGGACGCCGTGCAGGCCGCGGGGAAGGTCCCGCTCGACTGGGAGACGCTCCCGGTGGACCTGCTCACCTTCTCCGGCCACAAGATCAACGGCATCAAGGGCGCCGGGGGACTGATCGTCCGCAAGGGTGTGGAGATCTCCGCCGACCTGACCGGCGGTCACCAGGAGCGGGGGCGCCGGGGCGGCACGGAGAACGTGGTCGGGATCGTGGGGATGGGGAAAGCCTTCTCCCTGCTGCGCAGGAACATGACCTCCGAGATCGGAGAGGCCCGGCGCCTGCGCGACGCGCTCGAAAAGGGGATCTTCGACCGGATCCCCGAGCTGGTCCTGAACGGCCATCCGACGCAGCGGCTGCCGAACACCCTGAACGTCTCCTTCCGGTTCGTGGAAGGGGAGGCGCTGCTGCTCAACCTCGACATGATGGGGATCGCCTGCTCCTCCGGGTCCGCCTGCACCTCCGGATCGCTCGAGGCGTCGCCGGTGCTGCTCGCGATGGGCGCCGACCCCACGGACGCGCAGGGCGCGCTCCGGTTCTCGCTGGGGTACGGCAACACCGACGAGGACGTCTCCTACACCGTCGATGCGCTCGTCAAGGTCGTAGACAAACTTAGGGCGATGTCGCCGCTGTATAACTCCCGGAAGGCGGAGGCCCGATGAAAAAAGGACGGATCCTTGCGGCGATGAGCGGGGGGGTCGATTCCTCCGTCGCCGCATTCCTGCTGAAAAAGGAAGGGTGGGACGTGATCGGGGTCTCCATGGATCTTTACGATTACTCCAAAGTGACCCGCGACCGGGAAGGGACCTGCTGCTCCCTGGACGACCTGTACGACGCCCGGCGGGTTTGCGACATCCTCGGCATTCCATACTATGTCCTGAACCTGAGGGACGAGTTCCGGCGGGAGGTGATCGACCCGTTCGTTCGGGAATACGGCGCGGGACGGACCCCCAACCCCTGCATCCTGTGCAACGAGCACCTGAAGTTCCGGGCGCTCCTTCGAAAGGCCGACGAGCTCGGGGCGGAGGGGGTGGCGACGGGACACTACGCCGTGATCCGAAAAGAGCCCGGCGGCCGGTGCCGGCTCTTCGCGGCCCCGGACGGAAGCAAGGACCAGTCATACTTTCTCTTCTCCCTCGACAGCGGGCGGCTACGCAGGATCCTGTTCCCCGTCGGGGAGATGCCCAAGGACGAGGTGCGGCGGATCGCTTCCGGGGCGGGGCTACCCGTGTACGAGAAGAAGGAAAGCCAGGACATCTGCTTCATCACGGACGTCTCCTACGCGCGGTTCCTGGAACACAAGGGGATCCGGGAGGAGGGCGGGCGGTTCGTCGACCGGGACGGAAACTTCCTCGGGAACCACAAGGGGGTGCTGCACTACACCGTCGGGCAGCGGAAGGGGCTCGGGGTCGCATCGAGGGAGCCGCTGTACGTGGTCGCCATCGACGCGGAGAAAAACGAGGTCGTCCTGGGTCCCGAGAACGACACGTTCTCCGGCGGCGCCACGGTCGCGCTCCCGAGCTTCGTCGCCGGCGCCCCCCCATCGAAGGAGTTCCGGGCGGCGGCGAAGATCCGGTATCGCCATCCCGGCGCGCCCTGCACGGTCAGCGTCGGGGAGGAACGGCTCGAGGTGCGGTTCGACGCGCCGCAACGGAGCGTGACCCCGGGGCAGGCGCTCGTGCTGTACGACGGAAACGAGGTCCTCGGGGGCGGCTGGATCGAATGCGCAAGCGCCTTGCGGTCGTAACGGCGGGCTGCAAGGCGAACTTCGCCGAATCCGCCGGCATCGCGTCCCGGGCCCTCCGCGCGGGATTCGACGTGGTACCGCCCGGCGCTCCCGCGGATGTCCTCATTATCAACAGCTGCACCGTCACCCACCGCGCGGACAGGGATTCCCGCGCCATGGCGCGCCGGCTGCGGCGGAAGAACCCGGCGGCCGTCCTCGTGATGACGGGCTGTTTCGCTCGAGTGTCACCGGACGCCCGGGGTACGGTGCCCGAAGCGGACCACTGGATCGGGGCGCGCGATCCCGGGGAGCTGGACCGGCTGCTCCGGACGCTGGCGGACGGCGTTCCCGGGGAAATCGAGGAACCATCGGCATATGCGGTCGACCGGCTCCTGGGGCACACCCGGACTTTCCTCAGGATCCAGGACGGCTGCGACGCGGCGTGCGCCTACTGCATCGTCCCGAAGGCGCGGGGAAGCGGCAGGTCGGTTCCCGCCGGGGAGGCGGTGGCGGAGGCGCGCAGGGCGGAAGCCGACGGCGCCCGGGAGATCGTCCTGACCGGCATCCACGCCGGGCGATACGGGGCGGACCGGGGGGAGCTGGACGGCCTGGCGAACCTGCTCGAGGAGCTGCTGTCGGCCACCTCGGCCTGCCGGTTCCGGCTCGGATCCGTCGAGCCGCTGGAGATCACGCCGCGCCTGGTGCGCCTCATCGCAAGCGGAAAGAGAGTCTGCCCCCACCTCCACGTTCCGATGCAGAGCGGTTCCGACGCGGTGCTGCGGCGCATGCGGCGGCCGTACACCTCGGGACAGTATCGTGAGAAACTGGAGGCGGTCCGTTCCTGCGCGCCGGACGCGCGGCTGGGGGCGGACGTGATGGCCGGCTTCCCCGGGGAAACGGAAAAGGATTTCGCGGAGACGCTCGAGCGGATCGCGGAGTCTCCCTTGAGCTACCTGCACGCTTTCCCATACTCCCCCCGGCCCGGGACGGAAAGCGCCGCGTGGCGCGACGGCGTGTGCGCCGCCGAAAAGAAGCGAAGGGTGGGGATGCTGCTGGCGGCGGACGGGGCGATGCGGAAGGGATACCTCGAGGCGCAGGCGGGGAGGACGCTTTCCGTGATCGCGGAATCGGAAACGGGGGAGGCGGAGCGCAAGACGCTCAAGGGCACCTCGGAGAACTACATCGAAGTCGTTTTCCCGGCGGGGTCGGCGGAGGTCGGGGAACTTGTAGCCGTGCGGATCCTCGGCGCGCGAAACGGGAAGCTCGAGGGGAGGATCGAAGGTGACGACGGACGGGCTTGAGGAGCGGATCCGGTACCGCTTCCGGTCCGGAGAGCTGCTGGACGAGGCGCTGCGCCACGGTTCCGCGCCCGGGCGGGAGACAGGAAAGCGCTCCTACGAGCGGCTCGAGTTTCTCGGTGACGCGGTCCTGAGCCTTTGCATCGCGCACGACGTCTACCGGCTCCTCCCCCAGGCGGGGGAAGGGATCCTCACGAAGGCGCGGGCGGCGATCATCAACAACCGCAACCTGGTCCAGGTCGGGGAGCGGATCCGCGTCTCCGAGCACCTCATCATCGACCCGTCCGTCCGCAGGAAAGGGTCCGGCGGGGTGACCCGGAAGATGGTCGCGGACGCGGTCGAGGCGATCATCGGGGCGATCTTCATCGACGGCGGCTACGACGCCGCCTTCGCCTTCGTCCAGGAGCAGTTCCGGCTGCCGGATTTCATGAACGCGCTGGTGGAGGGCTTCGACGCGAAATCCCGACTCCAGGAATGGTGCCAGAAGGTGGGGATCGAGCTGCCCGTGTACCGCCTCCTCTCCGCGGAAGGACCGGCTCACGAGAAGGTCTTCCGGGCCGAGGTCCGGGTGCTGGGCCGGTCCCCCTGCCAGGGCGAGGGGAAATCCAAGAAGGAGGCGGAAACCGTCGCCGCCTCGGAAATGCTGACCAGGCTCACCGCCTCGGGGGAGGACACCATTTGAAGTCCGGATTCGTCGCGCTGCTCGGCCGACCCAACGTCGGCAAGTCCACCCTGATGAACCGGATCCTCGGCGCCAGGATCGCGATCGTGACGCCGAAGCCGCAGACCACGAGGGACCGGATCGCGGGCATCTACACGGAAGACCGGGGGCAGATCGTTTTCCTCGACAGCCCCGGGATCCACAAGCCTCACCGGGCGTTGAACGCCTACATGGTCCGCACCGCGCAGCGCATCGGCGAAGAGGCCGACATCGTGGCCCACATCGTGGACGACCGGGAGATCGGCAGGGGCGGGGAGAACGCCCTCGTCCGGGAGATCCTCTCGAGGCTGCCGGTTCCCAAGGTGCTCGTCCTGAACAAGGTCGACCGGATGGAGCCCGCCGCCGCGGAGGCCCGCAGGGCGGAGCTGGAAAAGGAAGGGTCCTACGTGAAAACGTTCCTGGTCTCCGCCGCGAAGGGGACGGGGGTGGACGCGTTCCTGTCCGCCCTGTTCGGGATGCTTCCCGAGGGGCCCGCGTTTTTCCCGGAAGAGGACCTCACCGACCTCCCCATGCGCTTCATCGCCAAGGAAGTGATCCGGGAGAAGCTGTTCCGGGAGCTTGAGGAGGAGATTCCGTACAGCGTGGCGGTCCAGATCGCCGAATACAAGGAGGAGCCGGAGAAGAATCTCGTGCGGATCCGCGCGGACATCCTGGTGGAGCGGGAATCGCAGAAGGGGATCGTCATCGGCAGGGGCGGGGCGGCCCTGAAAAAAATCGGCACGGCGTCCCGCTTGGAACTGGAGAAAGAGACCGGCAGCCGGGTATACTTGGAGCTGTTCGTAAAAGTGGAAAAAGACTGGTCGAAGAACGAGAGGATGCTGAGGCGCCTGGGATATGAGCCGGGGTGAATTCACGATCGCGCTGGTGGGCCGGCCCAACGTCGGAAAATCCACCCTGTTCAACCGGATCGCCGGGAAGCGGCGCGCCATCACGTTCGACGAGCCGGGGATCACGCGCGACCTGGTGGCGCTGCCGGTAGAATACGACGGCCGGCGCTTCCAGCTGATCGACACCGGCGGGTACGTTGAGCGCAGCGAGGACGACGTGCTCCAGAAGGTCCGGGGGCAGGTCCTCAGGGCGATCTACGAATCCGACCTCGTGGTGTTCCTCGTCGACTCCCGGGACGGCCTCCTTCCGCTCGACAAGGAGATCGCCGGCATGCTCCGGGAGCGGGACAAGCCGTTTCTGCTTGCCGCGAACAAGGTCGATTCGAAGGAGGGGCGCGAAGGGATCGAGCAGTTCCACGCGCTGGCGGTGGACCGGATCCTCCCGGTCTCGGCGGAGCACGGGACGGGGGTGTCCGACCTGCTGGACGCGATCGTCGAGCGCATGCCGGATGCGGAGGTGAAAGAGGAGCAGGAGGCCGCGGAAGAGGAGGGGATCCCGAGGATCGCCGTGGTCGGACGCCCCAATGTCGGCAAGTCCACCCTCGTGAACACGCTCGCCGGGTTCGACCGGGTCATCGCTTCGGAAGTCCCCGGCACGACGCGCGACTCCATCGACGTGATGGTCCAGCGGGAGGGGAAGCGGTACCTCCTGATCGACACCGCCGGGATCCGGGCGAAACGCAAGACGGAGGACCTGATCGAGAAATTCTCCGTCCTGAAGAGCCTCGACTCGCTGAAGCGGTGCGACCTCGCCGTCCTGCTCATCGACGGCCCGTCGGGGCTGACCCACCAGGACCGCCAGATCCTGAGGTACATCCTGAACGAGGAGCGCGCCGTGGTCGTCGCCGCGAACAAGGCCGACCGGTGGCAGGGGGAGGAGGAGAAGCGGCGGGGGCTGCGGGAGATCCAGGAGGGGCTGGAATACGCCTCCTTCGCCGCGGTGGTGCCCACCGTGGCCACGACCGGCAAAGGGGTGCCGCTCCTGTTCCGCAAGATCGAGGAGGCGATCGCCAACTTCCGGCTGCGGGTCCCGACGGGACCGCTGAACCGGATGGCCCAGACCTTCCTGTTCGCCGTGCCGATCCCTTCGCAGACAGGCAGGAACCGGGCGTTTTACATGACCCAGATGAGCATCGCCCCCCCTTCCTTCGCCGTCTTCGTCAAGGAGCGCCGGGGGATTCCGGACTCCTACACAAGGTACCTTCAGAACCAGATCCGCGACCGGTTCGGTTTCGAGGGGGCACCCGTCCGCATCGTTTACCGGGAACGATGATCGGAGATGCGGCTGGCGGCGATCGACATCGGAACGAATACCCTTCGAATGATGGTGGGCGAGCGGACAGGAGGCCGGATCCGGCCGCTGGCCCGTTACCAGCGGATCATCGGGATGGGGCGCCGCCTGCGGGAGACCGGGGAGATCGGCGGGAAGGAGTTCCGGGAGGCGATCGGGGCGCTGCGGTTCTTCCGTGCCGAGATGGGCCGGATGGGCGTCGGCGCCTACCGCTCCTGCGGCACGGCCTGCCTCCGGGAAGCGGCGAACAGCGCCTCCTTCCTCGCCGCCGCAAGGGAAGCGGGAATCGCAACCGAAGTGATAGGGGCGGACGAGGAGGGAAGGCTCACCTGGGAAGGGATCCACGGAGCTCTCCGGTGCCGCCCAGGCGACATCGCGATGGACATCGGCGGAGGAAGCACCGAGGTCACCGCGGGCCCCGGAATAGGGGAATCCGTCAGCCTTCGGGTCGGCGTCGTGGTCATGTCCTCGCTCCTTCCGCTGTCGGACCCGCCGCTGCCGTGGGAATGGAAGGCGCTTCAACACTACTCCGAGCGGAGGATCGCGGACGGCACGGCTGTTTTCGGAAGCCGCCGGCGCCGGCGCCTGATCGGGACGGCGGGGACCTTCACGACGCTCCTCGCGCTGGAGCGGCGCATGACGCGCTACGACCCCGACCGGATCAACGGCGCCGTGGTGCCGAAGGCGGCGGTCCTCCGATGGGCCGAGCGGCTCGCGGCTATGACCGATGCGCAGCGGCTCCGGCTTCCCGGGATGGAGAAGGGGCGCGAGCGATACATGGTCCCGGGGATGGCGCTCATCCGGGCCGCGGTGCTGCGCTTCGGAACGGACGGCGTGACCGTCAGCGACGCGGGGCTTTTGGAAGGAATCCTGGCCGGGATCGACCGGGAGGACGCATCGAGCAATCCACTGGAGGGAACGAAATGAAGAAGGCTGCCGGCCGGCCCGATAGCTTGCCGATGGAAGGATTGACGTTCGACGACGTGCTGCTGGTTCCCGCGGAATCCGGGGTGATTCCGAAGGACGTCGACGTCACCGTGAACCTCACCCCCGGGATCCGGATGAACATCCCTCTGCTGTCCTCCGCGATGGACACGGTCACCGAGGCGGACACGGCGATCGCCATGGCGCGGGAAGGGGGGATCGGGTTCCTCCACCGGAACAACACGGCGGACGAGCAGGCCACCGAGGTGGACCGGGTGAAGAAATCCGAGTCGGGGATGATCTCCGATCCGATCACGGTGGAGCCCGACCAGAAGGTGTCCGAGGCGCTCGAGGTGATGAAGCAGTACCGGATCTCCGGGCTCCCGGTGACGCGAGGCGGAAAGCTGGCGGGGATCCTGACGAACCGGGACCTCCGCTTCGAGACGAACTTCGAGCAGCCGATCCGGAACGTGATGACCAAGGACGAACTGGTGACCGTTCCCGTGGGCACCACGCTGGATCAGGCGCGCGACATCCTGCACCGGAACCGGATCGAGAAGCTCCTCGTGGTGGATTCGCACAACAACCTCAAGGGTCTCATCACCATCAAGGACATCCTGAAGATCCAGAAATACCCGAACGCCTGCAAGGACTCCCTGGGGCGGCTCCGCGTGGGGGCCGCGACCGGCGTCGGGCCCGGCTGGGAGGAGCGGCTGGAGAAGATCCTCAAGGCGGGAGTGGACGTCGTCTGCGTCGACACCGCGCACGGCCATTCCCGGGACGTCCTTCGGACGGTGAAAGCGATCCGCGCGGACTTCAAGGACGTTCCGCTGATCGCGGGCAACGTGGCGACGGGGGAGGCCACGGAGGCGCTGATCAGGGCGGGGGTCGACGCCGTGAAGGTGGGCGTCGGGCCGGGGTCCATCTGCACCACGCGGGTCGTCGCCGGGGTCGGCGTGCCGCAGTTCACGGCGATCCAGCTTTGCGCCCGGGTCGCCGCAAGGAAGGGGATCCCCATCGTCGCCGACGGGGGGATCAAGTTCTCCGGGGACATCACGAAGGCGATCGCCGCCGGAGCCGCGGCCGTGATGATCGGGTCGCTCTTCGCGGGCACGGAAGAGAGCCCGGGGGAAATGGTGCTCTACCAGGGACGCTCCTACAAGGTGTACCGCGGAATGGGCTCCCTCGAGGCGATGAAGCGGGGGGGCAAGGACCGCTACTTCCAGGCGCACGTGGAAGCCGAGAGCAAACTGGTCCCGGAAGGGATCGAGGGGCGCGTCCCGAACCGCGGCCCCCTGTCGGGCGTCATCTTCCAGCTCGTCGGCGGCCTGAAGTCCGGCATGGGCTACGTAGGGGCGAAGAACATCCCGGAGCTGCACCGGCGCGCGGCCTTCATGAAGATCACCCCCGCTGGATTGAGGGAGAGCCACGTGCACGACGTCATCATCACCAAGGAAGCCCCGAACTACCGGGTGGAGTAGGCATTGGGAAACGGGATCCTCATCCTCGACTTCGGCTCGCAGTACACGATGCTGATCGCCCGGCGCGTCCGGGAGCTCCGTGTCTACAGCGAGATCCACCCCTTCAACGTCGGGATCGACTTCATCCGCTCTTTCGACCCCGCCGGGATCATCCTCTCCGGCGGACCTTCCAGCGTGTACGACGCCGACGCCCCCCGGGTCTCCCGGGAGACGCTGGAGCTGGGAGTCCCCGTCCTCGGGATCTGCTACGGGATGCAGCTCATCGCCGACCTGCTCGGCGGGGAGGTCGGGCGGTCGAAGGAGCGGGAGTACGGGACCGCCAGCATCCACGGGCAGTGGGGCAGCCCGCTGTTCCTCGGGATCGAGGAGTTCCGCCACAACATGGGGATCCCGGTCTGGATGAGCCACGGCGACCGGATCGACCGCCTGCCGGAAGGTTTCACCGCGATCGCCTCCTCGGGGAACTCCCCCGTGGCCGCCATGTCGAACCGGGAAGGCACCGTCTTCGGGGTGCAATTCCACCCCGAGGTCGTCCACACCCCGCGCGGGAAGGAGATCATATCGAACTTCCTGTTCCGGATCTGCGGGCTGGAGCCCTCCTGGACGATGCACTCCTTCGTGGAAACCAGCGTGCGGAAGATCCGGGAAAAGACGGGAGACGAGGGAGTGATCCTCGGGCTGTCCGGAGGGGTGGACTCCTCCGTCGCCGCGGTCCTGCTCCACAAGGCGATCGGCGACCGGCTCACCTGCATCTTCGTCAACAACGGCGTGCTGAGGAAGGGGGAGGCCGAGGAGGTCATCCACACCTTCCGGGACGACATCGGGCTCCACCTCGAATACGTGGACGCCGAGGAGCGGTTCCTCTCGGCGCTGGCCGGCGTGGAGGACCCCGAGCGGAAGCGGAAGATCATCGGGGAGCTGTTCATCCGGGTCTTCGAGGAGGCCGCCCGGAAGATACCGGGCGCCGGTTTTCTCGGACAAGGGACCCTTTACCCGGACGTGATCGAGAGCGTCTCCTTCAAGGGGCCGTCCGCCGTCATCAAGTCCCACCACAACGTGGGCGGGCTCCCGGAGAAGATGCACCTGAAGCTGATCGAGCCGCTCCGGGAGCTGTTCAAGGACGAGGTGCGGGAGCTGGGGCGCGAGCTCGGGCTGCCGTCCCGGATCCTGGACCGGCAGCCGTTCCCGGGGCCGGGGCTCGCGGTCCGGATCATCGGTCCTGTCACCGCAGAGCGGCTGCGGATCCTGCGGGACGCCGACGAGATCGTGATCGAGGAGATCCGCAAGGCGGGGCTCTACGAGTCGATCTGGCAGTCCTTCGCCGTCCTCCTCCCGATCAAGACCGTGGGGGTGATGGGCGACTTCCGGACCTACGAGAACGTGGCCGCCGTCCGCGCCGTCCAGAGCCAGGACGGGATGACCGCCGACTGGGTCCGCCTGCCGTACGACGTCCTCCAGAGGATCTCGTCAAGGATCATCAACGAGGTGAAGGGGATCAACCGGGTGGCCTACGACATCTCGTCGAAGCCGCCGAGCACGATCGAGTGGGAATGAAGAGCTTCGTCCACCTCCACCTGCATTCGCAGTACAGCCTCCTGGACGGGACGATCCAGTTCGGCCCGCTGGTGGAGCGCGTGCGGGGGCTGGGCATGCCGGCGGTCGCGGTCACCGACCACGGCGGAATGATGGGGACGATCGAGTTCTACGAGGAGGCCCGGAAGGCCGGCGTGAAGCCGATCGTCGGGACCGAGATCTACGTCGCCCCGGGCTCCCGGGAGGAGCGGAAGGCGGCTCCCACGGGGGAGTACGCCTACCACCTGATCCTCCTGGCGGAGAACGCGGCCGGCTACAGGAACCTTCTCAAGCTCTCCTCCCTCGCCCACACGGAAGGGTTCTACTACCGGCCCCGCGTCGACAAGGAGCTGCTCCGGCGCCACTCGGAGGGGCTGATCGCCACGTCGGCGTGCCTCCAGGGGGAGATCCCCTTCACGATGGGCGCGGAAGGGGAGGCAAGGGCGCTCGATGTCCTCGATGAGTACAGGTCGATCTTCCCGGACGGCCGCTTCTTCCTGGAGATCCAGGACAACGGGCTGCCGGAGCAGGACCGGATGAATCCCCGGATCATCGCCCTCGCCCGCCGCACGGGGACTCCCCTGGTCGCGACCAACGACTGCCACTACCTCAACCGGGAGGACGCGCGGTTCCAGGAAATCCTCCTTTGCCTGCAGACGGGCAAGACGATGAGCGACCCGACGCGGATGCGGTTCGGGACCGAACAGTTTTACGTGAAGTCCGCGGAGGAGTTCGAGCGGGCGTTCGGGCATGCCGCCCCCGATGCCCTGTCGAACACCCTCCGGATCGCCGAGCGGTGCAACGTGGAGATCGAGCTGGGGAAGAACATGATCCCGGAATTCGACCTGCCGCCGGGCGAGACCTCCGAGGGGCGGCTCCGGAAGGATGCGGAGGAGGGATTCGAGGAGCGCCTCGAGGAACTGCGGGTCCGCGACGGGGACATGCCCCCGGATCTGCGGAAGGAGTACCGCCGGCGACTCGACTACGAGCTTTCCGTGATCGAGAAGACCGGCTTCTCCGGCTATTTCCTGATCGTCGCCGACTTCATCAATTATGCGAAAAGACGGGGGATCCCCGTGGGACCGGGACGCGGAAGCGCCGCGGGGAGCCTCGTCGCCTTCTGCCTGCGGATCACCGAGGTGGACCCCATCCCGTACAAACTGCTCTTCGAGCGGTTCCTGAACCCGGAGCGGATCAGCCTCCCCGACATCGATTGCGATTTCTGCAAGGACCGGCGGGACGAGGTCATCGCGTACGTCCAGGAGAAGTACGGCAGGGAGAACGTGGCGCAGCTCATCACCTTCGGGACGTGGAAACCGCGCGCGGCCGTGCGGGACGTCGGGCGGGTTCTCGAGATGCCGTACGCCGAGGTGGACCGGATCGCCAAGCTGATCCCCGCCGACCTGAAGATGACGCTGGAGAACGCGCCGAAGGCGGAGCCGAAGCTCCAGGAGATGATCGACTCCGATCCGAAGATCGCCGAGCTGTTCCGATACTCGCGGGAGATCGAGGGGCGCTCCCGGCACGCGGGGACGCATGCTTCCGCGGTCGTGATCGCGAACCGGCCGATCACGGAGTACTGCCCCCTGTATCGCCAGACGACGGGGGAGATCACGACGCAATACTCCATGAAGCCGGTCGAGCGGGTGGGGCTCGTCAAGTTCGATTTCCTGGGGCTGCGGAACCTCACCTCGATCCACGACACCCTGCGCCTCCTCAAGGAGCGGAAAGGGATCGGGATCGACCTGAACACCCTTCCGCTGACCGACGGGGAGACGTACAAGACGCTTTCCCGGGGCGATACGGCGGGCGTCTTCCAGAGCGAGAGCCACGGATTCACCGAGCTGATCAAGCGTCTCAAGCCGGACCGGTTCAACCACCTGATCGACATGATGGCGCTCTACCGCCCGGGACCGCTCCAGAGCGGCATGGCGGACGACTTCGTGGAGCGCAGGCACGGGCGGAAGAAGGTCGCCTACCCGCTGCCGCAGCTCGAGGAGATCCTCAGCGATACGTACGGCGTCATCCTCTACCAGGAACAGGTGATGGAGATCGCCAAGAGCCTGGCGGGATTCACGCTCGGCCAGGCCGACGTCCTCCGGAAGGCGATGGGGAAGAAGGACGACGCCCTGATGGAGAAGCAGAAGGGGCAGTTCCTGGAGGGGGCCCGCGCCAACGGCATCCCGGAGAAGAAGGCCGCGGAGATCTTCGATCTCATCCGGCAGTTCGGAGGGTACGGGTTCAACAAGTCCCACAGCACGGCCTACGCGCTCGTCGCCTACCAGACCGCGTACCTGAAGACCCACCATACGGTCGAATACCTGAGCGCACTGATGACCTCCGAGTCGGGGGACACCGACAAGATCATCCGCTACATCGCCTACTCGCGGGAGAAGGGGATCCCGATCCTGCCGCCCGACGTGAACGAGTCGCAGTACGCCTTCTTCCCCTCCGGCGACGGGATCCGCTTCGGGCTCTCGGCGATCAAGGGGCTCGGCGCCTCCGCGGTCGAGGCGATCCTCGATGCGAGGAAAGACCGCCCGTTCGATTCCGCGCGCGACTTCCTCTTCCGGACCGACCTGCGCAAGGTGAACAAGCGCGCCGTGGAGAGCCTGATCAAGTCCGGGGCGCTCGATTCCCTCGACCCGGACCGGGGGAAGCTGTTCAACGACCTTCCCTCCCTCCTCGATGAAGCGCAGGCCGAGGCGCGCCGAAGGGAATCCGGCCAGTTCGCGCTTTTCGGAGCCCCTTCCGGGGAGAGTCCCGTCCCCCGGCCCGTCAAGGGGCGGGAGAACGCCGCGGGCGGGAAGGAAACGTGGAGCCGCCGGGAACGGCTTCAGTACGAGAAGGAGGCGCTCGGGTTCTACATCACCGGGCACCCGCTCGAGTCGTTCGCCGCGGAGATCGCGATGTACGCGAACTTCACCACCGCCGGGCTCGCGAAGCTGAAGGACGAGACCGAGGTCAAGATCGGCGGAATCGTGACCGGGCTGAAGGAGAAGGTCACCCGGAAAGGAGACCGGATGGCCGGCCTGACCCTCGAGGACCAGGAAGGGACGGTGGACGTGACGGTATTTCCCAAGACCTGGCAGGAATGCCGCGACGCGCTTTCGAGCCCCGACCCGGTCTTCCTCGTGGGGCGGCTGAAGCATTCGGAGAACGGTTTCGAGATCCACGCCGACGAGGCCTTCCTCATGGCGAACGTGCGGGAGCGGCTCGCCAAATCGGTCCACTTCCGGCTCCACCTGGACCGAGCCGGGAAGGACGACGTCGCCGACCTGGCCAAGTCGATCCGCCGGCACTCCGGGGAGAAGAGGGCGTTCCTCCACCTTATCCGGGAAGGGGAGTATGAGGCGGTCCTCGCCCTCCCTTCCTCCGAGGGCGTTTCCCCGTCGCTGGACCTGGCCCGGGAGCTGAAGGCCCGCTTCGGGTACGGCGTGCTCCGGATCGACTGATGGCTGCGGGGACCGGACCCAGGGAAAGCGCCTTCCTCGTCTACGCCCACCGGAAACGGGAACGGGGTCCGTCCGCGGTCCTGCACGTCTCGGAGGTGATGAAGGAGCTTTCGGATCTCGTGGAATCCGCCGGCGCCTCCGTCGCGGCTTCCCACGTCCAGACGCTGCAGGCAGAGAATCCCGCGACGCTGGTGGGGAAGGGAACCATCGAGCACATCAAGGGGATGATCGCAGAGCGGCAGGCGAACCTCGTGGTGTTCCAGAACCTCCTCCGGCCGAAGCAGCAGGCGCTGCTGGAGGAGGAGTTCGGGGTGAAGACGCTCGACCGCCGGGAGATCATCCTGGACATATTCGCCCAGCGGGCGCGGACGAAGGAAGGGAAGCTCCAGGTGGAGCTCGCGCAGCTCTCGTTCCGCCTGGGGCGGCTCGCCGGCGGGCGCAAGGAGCTATCGCGGCTGGGCGGCGGGATCGGGACGCGGGGCCCCGGCGAAAAGAAGCTCGAGGAGGACCGCCGCAGGATCCGGCAGCAGATCCGCCAGATCGAGCGGGAGCTTTCGACGGTGCGGAGGACACGGACCCTCCATTACCGGCGCCGGAAGGAGGTCGGATACCCGGTCGTCGCGCTGGTGGGATATACCAACGCCGGGAAATCGACCCTCTTCAACCGGCTGACGGGCGCCGAAGTCTTCGTCGCGGACCAGCTATTCGCCACGCTCGACCCCACCGCGCGGCGATTCCGACTTCCGGGCGGCAGCGACGCGATCCTGGTGGACACGGTCGGCTTCATCCACGATCTTCCGGAGGAGCTGCGGCAGGCGTTCCTGGCGACGCTGGAGGGGATCGGAGAGGCGGATCTCCTCCTCCACGTGGTCGACGGGAGCTCCGAAGCGATGGAGAGCAATATCGCCTCCGTGGACGCCATCCTCGGGGAGCTTTCGTTCCGCGAGAAGCCGTTCCTGCTCGTGATGAACAAGCGGGACCTTTGCCTGCCGGGGCCGTCGGGGCCCTCCGGGTCGCTGCGGATCTCCGCGAAGACCGGCGAGGGGGTCGCCGGCCTGCTGACCGCCGTTGAGAGGGAAATATGCCTTCACCGCCCGGAAAAGACCGGTTCGACCAGGCCCGCCTGATCAACATCGCCAACGGCCTCACGGCGATGCGGGTGCTCCTGGTCCCTCTGTTCGTCTACTTCATGCTCGCGGGCAAGGGAAGGATCGCCCTCGGGATCTTCGCGCTCTGCGGCCTCACCGACGGGCTCGACGGCATCCTGGCGCGCCGCCTGCGCCAGCGCACACTGGTGGGGGCGTACCTCGACCCGATCGCGGACAAGCTCCTCATGGCCACCGCCTTCATCGTCCTCGCCTACGTCGAAGCCGTCCCGCTGTGGCTCACGATCCTCGTGATCAGCAGGGACCTGTTCATCGTGGTCGGGAGCTCCCTCTACCTCCTGCTGATCGACGCGAGCGACATCCGGCCGACGGGGATCAGCAAGCTCAACACGGCGGTCCAGATCCTGACCGTCGTCTACTTCCTTGCGTACACGGCGTTTCCCGAAGTGCGCCGCTTCCTGCCGGCGGGGGACGAATCGGCGATCCGCCCGGTGGTCATAGGGCTGTGCGCCCTTACCACCGCGGTCTCGGGGGCCCAATACCTCTACATGGGCATACAGACGCTCTCCGATGGGTAAAGGACTCCGCGTCGAATCCGTGGCGGCCGGAGGGCTCGCGGAGTCGGCGGGGATCCGGGCGGGAGACCGGATCCTCTCGGTTTCGGGGAAACCGGTCGAGGACCTCCTCGACCTCCACTTCCTGACCTCGCGGAGCCGGTTCCTCCTGCGATGGAGAGACGCATCCGGGAGGGAGCGCCGGAAGACGTTCCGGCCTTCGGGCCGCCCCCTCGGAATAATCCCGGAGCCGATCCGCGTCCGCCGCTGCCGGAACCGGTGCATCTTCTGCTTCGTCCACCAGCTTCCGAAGGGCTTGAGGCCGGCCCTGTACGTGAAGGACGAGGACGTGCGGCTCTCCTTCCTCCACGGGCAGTACGTCACCTTCTCCGACCTGTCGGAAGGGGAGGAGGCACGGATCGTCCGGTACCGCCTCTCTCCGCTCTACGTTTCGATCCACACGACGTCGCCGGAGCTTCGTCGCCGCATGTTGGGCAACCCCCGGGCCCGGGACATCATGGAGACGATGCGCCGCCTGGTCCGGGCCGGTATCGCGCTGCACGGCCAGATCGTCGTCTGCCCGGAGATCAACGACAAGGAAGAGCTGGCCCGGACCCTTCGGGAGCTTTCGGCGCTGCGGCCCGGCCTGCAAAGCGTCGCTGTCGTCCCCGTGGGGCTCACGTCCCACCGGGCCGGCCTGCCGCCGCTTCGCCCCGTAACCCGGGAAGAAGCCCGGGAGACGCTGGCCCTCATCGGGGATTTCCGGCCGTTCGCCATGGCGGCCGACGAATATTACCTCCTCGCCGGCGAGAGGGTCCCGGGGAGGAAGGCATACGGCTCCTTCCCACAGCTCGAGAACGGCGTGGGGCTGCTCCGCCGCTTCCTGGACGACAAGGCAGCCCTGTTCCGGCGGAAGCGATGGGAGCGGAGCGGGGAAGGGGGCACTGTCGTGACGGGGAAGTCCGCAGAAGGTGTGGTGTCGGATTTTCTTGAAGAATTCTCCCGGAGGTCGGGAAAACCCTTCCGCCTTGTTCCTGCGGCCAATCGTCTGATGGGAGAAAGCGTCACCGTGGCGGGGCTTCTGGGGGGTGAGGACATCCTGTCCGCGGTGGGGCGGAAGTACCGGGGTCCGCTGTATATTCCTTCGGTTATGCTCCGGGATGCGGGCGACGTTTTCCTGGACGGGATCTCACCCGAGGAACTCTCCCGGCGGGCCGGTACGGAGGTGCGGGTCTTCGACCCGACGCCGCGCGGATTCCACGATGTGGTCTATCATGGAAAACGCTTATTAAATCGTTGACATGTCGATGCGGAGTCCGATATATTTCTATGTCTTGAATGGTGAGCAAGGGCGATTAGCTCAGATGGTTAGAGTACCTGCTTGACATGCAGGGGGTCACTGGTTCAAGTCCAGTATCGCCCACCATTTTCACTCCCCGGCACGGCGCGATCCACGGGCGGCGAAGCCACCGGGCCGGCGCGCGGGGAGT
>JBFLWB010000159.1 GCA_040758155.1 Thermodesulfobacteriota bacterium | reverse complement strand
CCCCGTTCTGCCGTCCCCGTTCTGCCGTTCTGCCGGGCAAGTCAGGTCGCGGCTTGTTTTCGTGATAACCTTTTACATGGGGAGGAGGTAGTTCAGCCAAAAAGACCGGAATGCAGACGCCCGTTTCGAGAACATCCGAAACGAGCGGAAATACAAAATGAAAGTTCCCATCTCCATTCGCTTTCGTACAACAGTCTGCCTGTCCTGCATGGTCCTGGGACTCCTTTTGTTCGGTGCCGCGGAGCTGCAAGCAACGCCCACGGTGCAGATCCTGATTATTCATTCCTATTCGCAGGAATATCCCTGGACCAAGGGGCAGCACGAAGGGTTCATCCGGACGCTGGACGCCGCAAGCGCTCAGGTGGAATTCCTCTTCGGCACCGAGTATCTGGATACCAAGCGACGGCCGTATGACGAGGCATACGCGACCGAACTGGCGCGCCATTTACGGATCAAGTATGCGAACAGCAAACCTGCGGCGATCTATCTCACGGACGACAACGCCCTGTTGTTCTTTCGCGATCACCTGGCCCGCGTCTTTCCCGGCGTGCCGGTTTTCTTTTCCGGCGTGAACGACTACGGCGTGCGCAACAGTCTCGATCCCGCAATTTACACCGGGGTTTTCGAGCGCAAGGAGTTCGAGGCCAATATCGAGTGGCTGCTCCGCGTGGACAGGAATGCCAACAACCTGATTTTCGTCGGCGACGACAGCAACACGTATCGGGCCATCGAGAGGGAACTGCGGGAGGACCTGATCCCATACCGTCTGCGCGCCACCTTCGTCGCAGAGAAGAGATCGGATCGTCTCCTGGCGCGGCTGCGCGATCTGCCGGGGAAATACGTCTTTCTGACCACGCTCGGTGGAATCACCAACGAAAACGGAGAGGTTTTACATCTGCGCGAGATTCTTCAGGACCTCGCGCGTACTGGCCGCGTCCTGATCAGCATGGAAGATGCTTATATCATTGAAGGCGTGCTGGGCGGCTACGTGACGAGCGGCAGGAAACAGGGCATGAACGCCGCGGAATTCCTGCTGGCCTATCTGCGCGGAACGCCGGTTGCCGATTTGCCGCCGAAGCTCGAAAGTCCGAATGAACTGGTTTTCGATGACCGGGTCCTCCAGCGGTTCGATATCCGCCTGCCTCCGGAACTTCGATCCCGGGCCGTCCTCCTGAATCCGCGCCCGGGCTATTACGAAAGATTTCGATCCTGGATCATCGGCATATCGATCGCGATGGCCGTTTCGCTTTTTTCGGTCGTTGCGGCGTCGATCGTCATCATGTCGCGCAAGAACAGGGAATTGATTCTTTCGCAAAACCGCATCGAGTCGGTCAATACCCTGTTCCGCCAGTTGGCCGAACAGAGCAGGACCGTGCACTGGGAAATCGATGCGGAGGGGCTCTATACCTACATCAGCGCCGTATCGACGGCGGTCCTCGGCTATCGGCCGGAAGAGATTATCGGCAGGAAAAGCTTCCTCGACCTCCGCACGGCCGAGGGGTACAAGGCGTTCGGGGCGGCGGGGATCGAAACGTTTGCGGGCGGAAAACCCATCCGCGACCTGGAGAACGTCGTCCGGACGAAAGACGGACGGCAGATCTGGATGTCTACCAGCGGGATTCCCTCCCTGGACGGCGACGGCGCCGTCACGGGATATCGCGGTTCCGACACCGACATCACCGAGCGCAAACACGCCGAGCAGGTCCTCACGGAAGCCCGGAAGGAGTTCGAATACATTTTCGACAACAGCTATGTCGGCATCCTGCATTTGAAGGAAGGTCGGATCATCGCCCGCTGCAACAAACGGATGGCCGAGATTTTCGGGTACGGCTCTCCCGAGGAAATGGTCGGCAGAAGTACGAGATGCCTGCATCTGGACGAAAACAGATACAAGCTGTTCGGAGAGATGTATTTCTCGAAACTGGCCCAGGCGGAGCAGTTCCAGATCGAATTCCAGATGCGCCGCAAGGACCGCTCCACCGTGTGGTGCGTCCTGTCCGGCAAGGCCATCGACCCGTCGAACCTGGATCGCGGCACCATCTGGGTCATCGACGACGTGGAGAACCGTAAGCGCGCCGAGGCGGAGCTGCTGGAGACCAACCGGAATCTCGAAGAGGCCACGGCCTGCGCGACCCGGCTGGCCGCGGAGGCCGAGCAGGCCAACGTCGCCAAGAGCGAGTTCCTCGCCAACATGAGCCACGAGATCCGCACCCCCATGAACGGCGTGATCGGCATGACCGGCCTGCTCCTCGACACGGAATTGAGCGGCGAGCAGCGGCATTATGCGGAAATCGTCCGCGCAAGCGGCGAGTCGCTTCTCGGGCTGGTCAACGACATCCTCGACTTCTCCAAGATCGAGGCGGGGAAGGTCGAGCTGGAGGTTCTGGACTTCGACCTCACGGGGTTGCTGGAGGACTTTGCCGCCTCGCTGGCGGTGCGCGCCCAGGAGAAGGGGCTCGAGCTGCTCTACGATGTCGATCCGCGGGTGCCGACGCTGCTGCGGGGCGATCCCGGCCGCCTGCGGCAGGTCTTGAACAACCTGGCGGGAAACGCCGTCAAGTTCACTTCTGCCGGAGAGGTGGCGGTGCGCGTCTCGCTGGAGGAGGGCAACGAAGAGAACGTTCTTCTGCGCTTCGCGGTGCGCGATACGGGCATCGGCATCCCCGAAAGCAAGATCGGCATGGTGTTCGAGAAATTCAGCCAGGTGGACGCGTCGACCACGAGACAGTACGGCGGCACCGGCCTGGGATTGGCCATATCGAAGCAGCTCGTCGAGTTGATGGGCGGCGAGATCGGCGTGGAGAGCGAATACGGAAAGGGATCGGAATTCTGGTTTACCGCGCGCATCGGAAGGCAGCCGGCAGGCGCGCAGACGGAAAGCGTCCTTCCCGCGGAGCTGGCCGGCGTGCGCGCGCTGATCGTGGACGACAACGCCGCAAGCCGCGAAATCCTGACGAAGCGACTGGCCTCTTGGGGCATGCGCACATCGGCGGCCGAGAACGGGCCCGACGCGCTCAAAACTCTCGAATGGGCGCTGGCCGCGAAAGACCCGTTCCGCATCGCGTTGATCGACATGCAGATGCCGGAAATGGACGGCAAGTCCCTGGGATTGGCCATCCGGGCGGATGCGCGATTGGCGGGCCTTCGGATGGTGATGATGACTTCCATGGGGAACCGGGGCGACGCCCGGCGTTTCCAGGATGCCGGCTTCGCGGCGTATGCGACCAAGCCGATACGGCACCAGGAGCTGAAGGCCGTCCTGTCGCTGGCGTTGGCCGATCGGGAAGCGGCCGATGCGATGCCGAGGACCATCGTGACGCGCCACATGGCCCGCGAGACGTTGAAGCCGTTTTCCGGCCGGACCGCGCGCATCCTGCTGGCCGAGGACAACATCACCAACCAGCAGGTGGTGCAGGGGATCCTGAAGAGGCTCGGCCTGGCCGCGGATGTGGCGCCCAGCGGCGCGGATGCCGTCAAGGCGCTGGAAACCATCCCGTACGACCTGGTCCTGATGGACGTGCAGATGCCGGTGATGGACGGCCTGAAGGCCACGGGCGTGATACGCGATCCCGGCTCCCCCGTCCGGAATCACCGGATTCCCGTCATCGCCATGACGGCCCACGCCATGCGGGGAGACAGGGAAAGATGCCTGGAAGCCGGCATGGACGACTATGTCTCCAAGCCGGTGTCGCCGCATGCGCTGGCGGAGGTCCTGGAGAAGTGGCTTCCGGCGGAGGCCGACAAGGGGCGAAAACAGGAGCCGGGTGCGCGTGCGGCGTCCGATGCCGCGAAATCGAAGGAACAGAAATCGCCGGTCTTCGACCGGGCGGCCATGATGGCCCGGCTGATGGATGACCCGGAGCTGGCGCGCACAGTGTCCGAAGGATTCCTGGAGGACATTCCCCGGCAGATCGAGGTGCTGCGGGAATGCCTGATCGCCGGCGACGCCCCGGGGGGCGAGCGTCATGCGCACACCATAAAGGGGGCATCGGCTTCCGTCGGAGGGGAACGATTGCGGGAGGCGGCCTTCGAGATCGAAAAAGCGGCCAGGGCCGGAGACCTGGAGGGCGCCATGGCACGGATGGCGCGGCTGGAAACGGAGTTCGACCGGTTGAAGCGCGAGATGGCGAAAGAGCTCTGACGGCCTGGAGGTTGTCCCCATGCGGATCCTGATCTCCGAGGACGATTTCACTTCCCGCACGATGCTGGCGGCCGTGCTGAAAAAGAGCGGCCACGAGGTGGTGGTCACCGAAAACGGCGCCGAGGCATGGGACGCGCTGCGGAAACCCGATGCCCCCCCGCTGGCCGTTCTCGACTGGATGATGCCGGAGATGGACGGATTGGAGGTGGTTCGCCGGGTTCGCGCCATGCGGACCGACCGGCCTCCTTACATCATCCTGCTGACCTCCAAGGACGAGAAGGTGGACATCATCGCCGGCCTGGATGTGGGGGCGAACGATTACCTGACCAAGCCGTTCGATCCGGGAGAGCTTCGCGCCCGCGTCGAGGTCGGACGGCGGATGGTCGAGATGCAGGCCGCCCTGGTCGAAAGCCGGGAAGCGCTCGCGCACCAGGCCACCCACGATCCGTTGACTGGCATGCTGAACCGCCGGGCCATCCTGGATCGGTTGAACGAGGAGTTCGCGCGCGCCCGGCGGCAGGGGGACTCCCTCGCCGTCGGGGTGTGCGACATCGACCATTTCAAGCGGATCAACGATACCTATGGGCACCAAACCGGCGATGATGTGCTATGCGAGCTTGCGCGGATATTGACAAGGAACATCCGGAAGTACGATTTCGTGGGGCGGATCGGAGGGGAGGAGTTCCTGGTCGTCATGCCGACGAGAGCAGGGGTGGAATGCACGGCCCTGTTCGGGCGGATGTGCGGCGACGTCGCCGGAACTGAGATGAAGACAAGATCAGGCGCGCTTTCCGTGACGGTGAGCATCGGCGTGGCATGTTCGGCCGGGAAAAGCACGGTGGACGAGCTGCTGGCCGCGGCGGACGCGGCGTTGTACCAGGCCAAGAGCGAAGGCCGCAACCGCGTGGTTTATGAGCGGTGAATGCGGAACAGGCAAAACGTCAGAACCGGGACGTTCGTGAGAACTTCCGCAGAAGTGGGACAGAGATACAGAGAAGGAAACCATGAACCGAAGAATGGGGGGAGCATAGAACCGGGACGTTCATGAGAAGGCTTGCTGATACTGCCTGTCAGCCTTCTCACGAACGTCCCGGTTCTATGCTCCCATCACCTTGCATCTCTGTCCCTGATTTGCGGAAGTTCTCAGGAACGTCCCTGTTCTTATGTTTCCTTTACGTCTAAACTCTAAGGTATTGCGTCCCGGAAGGACGCGGAAAGAGGAGCATGCCAGAAACGGATATGAATCGCCGTCCCGGAAAACGGTCCTCATTTCCTGTTCCTGCTCTCATTATTGTCGTTTTTGCTTTTCTTACAACGTGTTGGGCGGCGGGCACCTGCATCGCTTCGAACGGTTCGCGCGAAGTCCGCGCCGGAAGCGAACAGGATTTCCGTCCGTACGCGTTCACGGACAAGGATGGCCGGCCGACCGGCTTCGGCGTCGAGTTGCTCAAAGCGGTGGCGGACAGCATGGGGTTGCCCATCCGGTTCACCTCCGGCTCATGGGACAACGTGTGGAGCGGCCTTGTCGCCGGGCGGATCGATGTGCTGCCGGTCGTGGCGCGGACGCCGGGTCGCGAGCGTCTCGTCGATTTCAGCGTGCCGCATACGGAAACATTCGACGCGTTTTTCGTCCGTGAAGGACGGTCGGCATACCCGTCCCTTTCCGCCGCCGCGGGCAGGGAGATCGTCGTGCTGCGCTCCGATGCGGCCCACCACGAACTGGTCGGGCGAAAGTTTGCCGGCATCGTGGTCCCGGTCGAGTCGATTCCGGAGGGGTTACGGCTGATCGCCGAGGGCAGGCATGACGCGATGTTGTGCTCGAAGCTCGTCGGGGTGCTCGAACTCGGGCAGGCCGGCATCGAAGGCGTCATGCCGGGGCCGCCGATTCCCGAGTATAAACGAGTCTTCTCGTTTGCCGTCCGCAAGGGCGATGCCGAGTTGCTCGAGAAGCTGAACCAGGGGCTGCGCATCGTCAAGGCCACCGGCGAATACGAGCGGATATATGAGCGATGGCTTGCGGTCGAAAATCCGTGGCGCAAGTGGCTGCCGTACTTCAAGTGGGTCACTTACGGTCTTGTCGTTCTGGCCGCGTCGGTGATCACGCTGCAGTGGCTCGTGCGCAAACGCACTCGCGAACTGAATCGCGCCATGGACATGCTCCGTGACTTGAACGCCACTTTGGAGCAGCGCGTTGCGGAGCGCACGGCCGAGCTGCGCGAGAGCGAGGAGAGGTTGCGCCTGGCGCTGGATGCCGCCCGGATGACGGCATGGGAATACGACCCGGCCTCCAACAAGGTCACCTTCTCCGAGAACGCCGGGAAGGTGCTGGAGCTTCCGAGGAAACCCGCGAACGGCGATCAGGCCTACGATCTTATTCATCCCGACGACCGGGAACGCCACCGGACGCCGGTCGTCAAAGCCATCGCGACCGGAGGCGGCTACGAGAGCGTATACCGGCTCGCTTACGGGGACCCTGCGATCTGGGTGGAGGAACATGGCCGGGCCGTGGTGGACGCGGCGGGAAAGACCGTCCGGCTCGTGGGAGTATCGCAAAACGTCACCGACCGCAAACGGGCCGAGGAAGCGGTGCGGGAGAGCGAGTCGAAATATCGCAACCTCTTCGAGAACATGGCCGAGGAAGTGCACTTCTGGCAACTGGTGCGCGACGGGGCCGGAAACATCGAGACCTGGCGGCTGGTGGACGCCAACCCGCCCACGCTGAAATCGTGGGGGCGCAGCAGCGTGGAAGGGATCCGCGGGAAAACCACGGATGAGATCTTCGGCCCGGGCGCGACGGATCATTACATGCCGGTCGTCCGGAAGATCATGGCCGATGGAGTGCCCTACTCCTTCGAAGATTACTTCCCTCACCTCGACAGGCACTTCCGGTTCACCAGCGTCCCGCTCGGCGAGTATTTCATCACCACGGGCGCGGACATCACCGCGATGAAAAAGGCGCAGGAAGCGTTAAGAACGTCCCTTTCGGAAAAGGAGATCCTGCTCAGGGAGCTTTCGCACCGGACGAAAAACAACATGCAGGTGATCGGCAGTCTCTTGTCGCTACAGATTTCCTCTTCGGCGGACGGAAAGCTGGCGAGCGTCCTCGAAGACACCCAGGGGCGGATCCGCGCGATGGCGCTGGTTCACGAGAAGCTTTACCGAACCGG
Source organism: Thermodesulfobacteriota bacterium (assembly GCA_040758155.1). Classification (NCBI taxonomy): domain Bacteria; kingdom Pseudomonadati; phylum Thermodesulfobacteriota; species Thermodesulfobacteriota bacterium. Next base: position 7,860 of record JBFLWB010000159.1, on the reverse strand, counting down.
CAACTTTGCCTCGCTGAACGTGAAGGATTATCTGACGGACCTGGTCTCCGCCATCCTTCAGATCCACCTGGCCGATGTCGGACACGTCCGGATGGAGTCCGATCTGGACGACATTTCCATTTCCATCGACGCGGCGCTGACTCTGGGACTGATCGTAAACGAACTGGTCTCGAACTCCCTCAAACATGCCTTCCCCGGCGGGAAATCCGGGGAGATCTTCCTGTCGCTGAAGCGTCATGGGGAGAAGACGGAGCTCAGATTCCGGGACGACGGTCCCGGATTGCCGCCTGACTTCGACCTTTCCCGGCTCGGGTCGCTGGGGCTGAAACTTGTCCAGAACCTGGCGGTGAGGCAGCTTCGGGGGACGATGGAGATCCGGCGCGGGAACATCACCGAATTCGTGTTCCGGTTCGACAGCCTGAGTCACATGACGGGCGTTTAGGCAATTAAGGAACGGTCAGGTGATGAAGGGCATATCTCTCTTCATGAACGCGCCGAGTCCCTGGTCAGTCTTGAGGATGTGCAAGGTCCACCAGTTCGTCATGAACTTCCGGAACTCTGCGATGAGCAGCGCATCGCCGGCGCCCCCCGTGAGGTCGGCCCTGTAGGCGCTGAAATCGCGCGTGAACGCTTGGTGCTGCGAACGGTGTCCCGCCGCCTCGCCGTATCCCCGCATTTCGAGCTGGTCGATATACCGCTCTTCATCTCCGAAATGCCTGAAGACGTACTGATCGAAGAAAAGGAATAGCTCCCGGATTTCGTCCGCATCCCGGTTCTCCTCAACACCCGCCAGGAGGCGGTTGATGCGGCGGAACAGCTCCTTGTGCTGCTCGTCGATTTCGACGATTCCCGTGGAAAGATTCTGGTTCCATTCGAGCATGGCCGTCGATGTCCCTTCGGGTCGCTTTCAGCGGTTAGTGACGCCGGCGGTTCGCATCCGATCGAGCTTAATTCTCTGACGGTATATTCGGATCTTTTCCCGATTCCTTAAATCGGAGGAAACGGCCGGGCGGACCCTCGAGCATTGCCGACAGATAAATTTCTCATGTGCGTGGGAAAATTCTCACGATATCCGGCTATTTTTTCAATCGCTTACGCTTACTGTTTGTCGAAAAGCCCCGCCGTCCGGCCGGTTGCGCGTTGCAGTCGCTTGAAAGGGGGCAGGCACGCGGCTTGCTGTTTTTCTATGATTGATCATCAACCATTTGACCCCGTCCCATGGACCGTAGCGCCCGCGGGGCGATCCGGACACCAACCGTAGCGGCATGGAGGGGGAAGCCATGGCGTCGCATCGGACCGCCGTACGCGCGGGACTGTTCGTCGTTGTCGCGATCTTGGCAGCCGTCTGCGGAGGAGGCGGAGGAGGAATCGGCACGGCGCCCGGAACCCCGCCCGGAACGACACCAGGAACGCCGGTGTCCGGAGCTCCTCCCCAAACGGCGTCGCACGCCCTGATCGCCTGGAACGACCTGGGAATGCACTGCATGGACAACGATTATTCGGTGTTCAGCATCCTCCCCCCGTACAACAACTTGCATGCCCAGCTCGTGGACCGGGCGACCGGCCGCGCCGTAACCGCCGGAGTGACCGTCACTTACGAGGCCACGGCGGATACCCGGGCCTCCGTCAATTCGACCAGCGCGGGGAAGACGAGCTTCTGGAGCTACGTCCAGGCGCTCTTCGGCGTGTCGCTCCCGGTGAACATGGGCCTTGCGGGGAACGCCGCGCCCGCCGCCGCGCCCGCATCGCTGGTGTACGACAGCGCCGCCGGCTTCTGGAGAGCCGAGGGGATTCCCATAACCGCCGTGGACGACGCCGGTCTTCCGAACTTCTATCCGATGGTGAGGGTTGTGGCAAGGGACGCGCAGGGCACGCTGCTCGCCGAGACGAAGACCGTCCTCCCGGTGAGCGACGAGATGACGTGCAAGAGGTGTCACGCGTCGGGCGGCAGCGAGGTCGCGAGGCCGCCGGCCGGTTGGGTGTTCGACGACAATGCGGAGAGAGATTACCGTCTGAACATACTCCGGTTTCACGACAGCGAGAATTTCGCGAGTCCGACGAGCAGCGCCCTCTACGCATCGGCGCTTGCCGGGGCGGGGTACAACGCCACGGGGCTGGAGAACACGGTGCGGCTCGACGGCAGGCCGGTCCTCTGCGCCGCGTGCCACGCTTCCAACGCGCTAGGTACCGCCGGCGCTCCCGGAGTCAAGCCGCTGACCGCCGCTGTCCACTCCAGGATGGCCACGGCGGAGCTGCCCCCGACGGGCCTTCAGCTGGACAGTATAACGGACCGTTCGGCCTGCTACGCCTGTCACCCGGGGGGAGTGACGCAGTGCCTCCGCGGGGCGATGGGGAATGCGAAGGACGCGGCCGGGAACCCGACGATCCAGTGCCGGAGCTGTCACGGCAACATGTCCGCCGTGGGGGATCCGGCCCGCCGCGGATGGATCGATTTGCCCGATTGCAGCCAATGCCACTACCTTTCCCCCGCGACAGGGACTTACGTCCGGGACATCGGCGTGTTCGCGCCGGGGGGAGCGGAGCGCCCGGCCTCCGGAATCTTTGCGAGCCCGGTTCTGTACAAAGCCGGGACAGGGCACGGGGGCATGCGGTGCGAGGCGTGCCATGGCCCCACACACGCGGAGTACCCCTCCTCCGAGCCGAACGACGCGGTCCAGGGCGTGCTGCTCCAGGGGCACGCCGGGAAGATCACGGAGTGCGGCGTCTGCCACGCAACCGTTCCCTTGACGGGGGACGGCGGGCCGCACGGTCTCCACACCATCGGCCAGGCGTGGGTCACCGCACACAATACCTTCGTGGCCGGCGACCCGGCGCAGTGCAGGCCATGTCACGGACCGGATTACCTCGGCACCTTTTTGTCCGCGGTCTCACTCGATCGATCCGTGACGATCGATGAGCAGCTCACCAAGATATTGGCGAGAGGCCGGCAGGTGGGATGCTTCGACTGCCACGACGGCCCGCGCGGCGGTTAAAACCGTAAAACCGGGACGTTCCTGAAAACGTCAGAACTTCCGCAAAAAAGGGACAGACCTTCGGGCGCATAACGAGGGCCGTCCCGAAGCTCAACTCTTCATCCTGGATAATTCAGGAATCTCCCCGTTTTATTTCTAGTTCATCTCTGTCCCGGTTCTGCGGAAGTTCTGACGTTTTCAGGAACGTCCCTGTTTTGCGGTTCTTAAAGAATATTATTGAAAATCCGATATGTTTAACGCGGATCGGGCTCAGAGGAGGAGATTCCTTTTTCATGGAACGGTATCGATTTGCAGGACGTACTTCGAGTCAACGTCGGCGGATCCGGGGGAAGGATTTTCACCGTGGCGTCGCAGGAATTCCCAGATCCCATCTTTATTAGCGAACTCCCCGGAAAGAAGATAAAATGACGGACCAACTTGAGAATGAAGGTCGATTGAATCGGATATCGCCCGGATATTAAAGGGCAACAAGGGGTTCAGAATGAGAATTACCGCCGCTTGCCTTGTTGCCGCCCTGATCGTTCCGGGAGCCGGCACGGCGCCGGCCTGCGCCCAGGAGGTAAAAGATTCTCCGGCGCGGGTCCTTTCCCTTTCCGAGTGCCTGGCCATTGCCCTCGAAAACAACCGCTCGCGTCCCGTGTCCCGGTTTAACGTGGAGATCGCCGAGGCGCAGCTTCAGCAGGCGCTTTCATCCTATTGGCCGCGGCTGGATGCGAAGGCGGTCCTCACCCGCATGGACGAAAGCCCGAACTTCATCTTTCCGCAGACCTCCATCGGCTTGCCCGGCTTCACCCTGCCAGTTCCACCGCCCGTCGGGCCGCTGCCGATCCCTCCGCAGACCGTAGCCGTCCCGGATCAGAACATCAAGGTGATGGATCGGGACAACGGCTTGTACTCGCTGAGCCTGGCGTACCCGCTCTACACCGGCGGAATGCGCCCGGCGATCGTGAAGCAGGCCGAAAGCGGCCTGGCGGCGGCGAAGCAGGAGGTGCGGCGCACCGACCTGCAGGTGGCCTACGACGTGAAGCGGTTCTACTACGGCGCGGTGCTCGCCAGGAAGCTGCGCGTCATCGCGTCGGATGCGCTCGACCGGATGCAGGTCACGCTGGACCTCACCGAAAGCCTCTACAAGGGCGGGTCGACGAAGGTGAAGAAGACCGACTACCTGCGCAACAAGACGACCGTCGAGGCGCTGCGCTCCACCTTCGCCCAGCTCAAGGGAACCGAGCGGCTGGCGATGGCGGCCCTGACCAACGCGATGGGGATTCCCTGGGACGCCGAGATCGACGTCGCGGACTCGGACATTCCCTATCGTCCGTACGAGGGCGACCTGCGGAAATTCGTCGCAGGCGCTTATGCTTTCAACCCCGACTGGAAGGCGCTGGAGGAAGGGATCCGGGCGGCGGAGGGGCGGTTGGACGAGAAGAGGGCGGGGCACCTACCGAGGATCGCCCTGGTGGGGAACCTGTCGCACATCGAGAATTCCTACAACAAAGGGCTCGTCACTCCCGAAAACGTGAATTCCTGGACCGCCGGCATCGCGATGGAGCTTCCGATATTCCACGGTTTCCGCACGGCGGGCGAGATCCGGGAGGCCAGGGCCCGCCTCGAGAAGCTGCGGCAAGAGAAGATCCTGCTGCAGGAGGGGATTGCCCTGCAGGTGAAGGACGTGTTCCTCCGGATGGCGCGCAGCCGGGAGCAGCGGAAGGCCATGGAAACGGCCGCCCGCACGGCCGAGGAGAACCGGGACCTCAACGAGCGCGCGTACCGGGAGGAGCTCGTCGAGACGGAGGACGTCATCGAAGCGCAGCTGATCGAGTCGTTCATGAAGGCGGGCAACGAGAAGACGCTCTACGATCACGCGGAAGCGCAGGCGCGGCTCGAGCTGGTCGTGGGGACGCAGATCGAGGCGGTCCTGCGGTGATCGGCCGCAACTACGATGTCCCGTTCCGCCGCCGTGCGCGGACCGGAATGCGGCGCCTCCTCCTTCCGCTCTGTTGGTTTGTGGCATGGTGCCCGGCGCAGGCGGCGTGGAGCGCGGAGCCGACGCCCGCTCCCGATTCCGTGCCCCTGGTGGTCGGCTTCTCGGCGAACGTTTTCGCGGACGTGGATCTTGAGGGGGCGAAAGGCGTCGCCGGGATCTGGACGGATCAGATCCATCGGCGCCGGTTCCGGAACGGGTCCTCGGAGACCATCGTGTTCAAGGACCTGGCCGGGGTCGAGAAATCGCTTTTGCAGGGGAGCGTGGACCTGTTGGGGATCATCTCCAGCGACTACATGCATCTCAAGGACCGCGTCCCGATCGAGCCGGCCTTCACGACCGCCATCGACAACGGCATCTACCAGTACATGGTGCTGCTGGTCCGCAAGGATGCCGGCTTCCGTGAGATCAGGGATCTGCGCGGAAAAAGGTTGAACGCGACACAGGGAAATCTGGGAACGCTGCATCTCGTCTGGCTGGAGACGTTGCTGATGAAGGAAGGCGCGCGCTCGGCGGAGGAGTTCTTCTCGTTCGTGAAAGCCGTCAAGCGGCCGTCCCAGGCGATCCTGCCGGTCTTCTTCCGGCAGGCCGACGCGTGCCTCGCCACGCGGAGGTCGTTCGAGCTGGTATGCGAGCTGAACCCCCAGGTCGGGAACGAGATGGAGGTGCTGGCGGAGTCCCCCGGCCTGGTGCAGGGAATGGTCGCCTTCCGTCCCGGTTACAGCAAGGCCCACAAGGAAATGGTATCGGAGTCGTTGATGAGCTTGAGGGCGGATCCGCAGGGACTGCAGCTCCTCAACCTGTTCCGGATCCACCGGATGATCCCGTTCCGCCCCGAGCACATCGAATCGGTCGAGGAGCTGTTCCGTCAGCACCGGGCGCTGCGAAACCGGACGGCGAGGGAGAACTGACATGCGTCCGCGGATGCCGCATCTCCCGTCCCGCCTCGGTCTGGTCTGCCTCCTCTGTCTGGCTTGCCTCTTTTGCCTGGCCCATCCCGCCCGCCGCCTGGCCGCGGGGGAAGCGACAAGCCCGTTCGGGGACAACGGCTTCCGGTTCGGCTATACCACCAGCCTTCTTTCCGAGGTCAGCCGTGCGGACGCGGAAGCCGCGATGACGCTGTGGTCCCGGGAACTGCTTCGGATCGGCGGATATTCCGTGTCGGCGGACCTCACCGTGTACGACGACCTCCCGTCGTTCGTTTCGGCGATCCGCAACAACGAGATCGATTTCATCGCGCTTTCTTCCCTCGAATTCCTGAAGATCCGGGACCAGGTCCCGATGGAGCCGGCGCTGTTCGGTGACCGGGACGGGAAACCGGGCGACGAGCATATGGTGATCGTCCGTGCAGACAGCGGGGTGCGCGGGCTCAACCAGCTTCGGGGCGCGCGGCTGACGAGGGTTTCCGGGGCGAACGGAGATATCGGCGCCCTGTGGATCGACTCCCTGCTGGCGAAACAGGGATTGCCCTCCTCGCAACGGCATTTCGGAAGCGTGAAGGAATTCATGAAGGGGCAGCAGGCGATCCTGTCCGTGTTCTTTCGGCAGGCCGATGCCTGCCTCGTGGGGAAAATCGCATACGACATGGCGGTGGAGCTGAATCCCCGGCTTGGGAAAGAGCTCGCCGTCCTCGCGGTCTCCCCCGTGTATCCCGTCGCCGTGACCTGTTTCCGGAAGGCGCTGACACGGGCGCAGAAGGATGAATTCGTCCGGCTGGCCTTCGGAATGCAGGACACTCCGGCCGGGAAGCAGATCCTTACCCTGTTCAAGATCAACCGCCTTTCCCGGAACTATCAGGGTGCGTTCGACCCCCTCATCGAGCTCGTAAGGGAGAGCGAAGGACGGAAATCCGCGAAGAAGAGAGTCCCGGAATGAGCGAAGATCGGCCGGCGCCGGGGAAAAAGACGTTCGCCTTCCGCCCGCGCAATATCGCCCTGCGGGCGGCGATCTACTCGTGGCTCCTGGTGATCGCGTCGCTCCTGCTGTACCTCGCGCTCGCGCTGCCGTACCAGAAGCGGGTCATCATCGGCAACATGGGCTCGGAGGCGCGCAACATCGCCTCCTCGATCAGCCAGGTGACGGCCACCGCGATCGTGGCGGAGGACTACAGCAGCGCCATCGAGCACTGCATGAAGGTGCTCAAGGACAGCGATTCGCTGCTGTACGTCATCATCACCCGCAACGACGGGTTTTCGCTCGTCCATACGCGGAAGGAGTGGTATCAGGACCAGCTCGAGGGGGAATGGAGGGCTCCATCGGCATCCCGGGAAGCCTCCGGGGGATTCCGCCGGAGCGGCATCGTGGACCGGGAGGTGTTCAACTTCTCCGTTCCGTTCGGGTATTCCGGGATCGACTGGGGATGGATCCACATCGGTCTTTCGCTCGAGAAGTACCGGGCGGACCTGCGGGACCTCTATATCCGGACGCTGGTGCTGATCGGGGTGTGCGTCCTGATCACCCTGGCGGCTTCGCTGGTCTTCTCGCGGAAGCTCACCCGGCCCATCCATACCCTCGACCGGATCACCCGGCGGGTCGCGGCGGGAGACCTCGATGCGAGGGCCGACGTCCGCACCGGCGACGAGCTGGAAAGCCTGGCCGACTCCTTCAACCGGATGACCGAGGGGCTGCGGGAATCGCGGCGGGAGCTGCTCCTGGCCCAGGAGTACACGGAGGACGTCATACGGTCCCTGAACGACGCACTGGTCGTGGTGGACGCGGAAGGCGTCATCATCCGGGCGAACGCGGCGACCCTCGACCTGCTCGGCTATCCGGAAGAGGAGATCCTCGGATTGCCCATCGCCCGGATCCTCGGCGAGCCGGATTCCGTCGTTCGGGAGCTGCTCGCCGGCACCGCCCGTTCCGGAAAGGATCCGGCGGCCATGGTCC
>JBFLWB010000158.1 GCA_040758155.1 Thermodesulfobacteriota bacterium | reverse complement strand
CGACTCCCCTTGTCAGAACGTCATGACGCGGTCCGCCTCCCGGATCATCTCGTGCAGATCTTTCATGGTCGAAAGCGGGCACAGCTCCGAGCCGGAGGAATTCCGCAGTTTGAGACATGTCCCGCAGGCAAGGATATTCCCACCCGCAGCAAGGAAGCTTTCCGCCTGCCCTCGCGTATCGAACTTCGGATCTTTGATCCCATCCAGCTCCACTCCGGCGCCCAGCAGGAAGACTTTGACATCGTCCCCTTCCTTTCGGCTGAAATTGGCAAGCCGGAAGACGTTGAACACCACTTCAGGGTCCGTCTGGGATATCACAAGCGCAAGTTTCATTCCTGCCGTCCTCCCTCCACAGTGTTGGTCTGCCTATTCCTGTATAGCGTTGCAGCTTCAAGAGCTGGTGTGCACACGGAAAAGGAATCCGGGAGTCTTCAGCCACGGATGGTCACCTTCTCCTTTCCGCTCTTGATCTTTTCCCTGTCGATCTGCTCCCTGGTCTTCCGGAGGACCGGATGGTCCGCGGAAAGCAATGTCAATATTCCCTCGACCAGCTTGGGACGGCTCAGGTAATAGCAACGCACCGCGCCTTCCTGGGCGAAGTCCACCAGCCTGGCGTTCCGAAGGACCGTCAGATGCTGGGAGATGTTGACCTGGCTGACCGGGAGAATTTCCTCCATGTCCGTGACGCATCGGGTCCCACGGCTCAGCTCGGCAAGAATCTGCAGGCGGGTGGGGTGCGAAAACGCCTTGATCAGTTCCGCCCGTTCGGACGCGATGTCAGGATCCATGGTTCCCCCTGTTAGATAGTTAGAACATTCTAATATAAGTTTCACCAAATCAACCGGTAACATTTTCACGGTGGCATTATCTATACAGGCAGGGAAAGGAGGGAGGATGCAACGGGAAGAGGAAATCGACCTCGTCAGAAAGGCGAGGGAGGGCGATACGGCGGCCTTCGGTGAGATCGTCCGGCGATACCGGAACCCCGTCTATGCCACGGCGTTCCAGATCCTGAGGGATCGGGGGCTTGCGGAGGATGCCGCCCAGGAAGCGTTCGTTGCCGCGTTCCGGTCCTTGAAGGAGCTCCGGAAGGAAAGCGCCTTCCCCCCGTGGCTTCGGAAGATCACCCGGAACCTCGCCCTGGCGTCGCGCAGGGAACACGCCCGTTTCCGGGCGATCGAGGAGGCGGGAGAGCTGACGTCTCCTCCGGCGGACGCCGGACTGGACGCCGGGAAGGAACGGCGGGAAGCCGATGTTTTCCGGGAGGAGATCGGCCGGATCGTCGCCTCGCTGTCCGACACGCTCCGGTTCCCGGTCCTTCTCTGCTATCTCGAAGAGCTGCCGACCGCGTCCGCCGCCGCCTTCCTCGGCATCACGGAAGGGGCGCTCCGGAAACGGCTTCACGACGGAAAGAAGAAGCTCCAGGAAAGGATCGTCCGGATGGCCGGGAAGAGCTTCCAGGAATACCGGCTCCCCCGCGATTTCGCGAAGCGATGCATCTGCGGATGCCGGCGCGCGCAGCAGGCGAAACCGAAGGAACCAAAGGATCCACCGGAAAGGAGGTGAGACGGATGGCCGAAGAGAAGAACTGCGGATGCGGATGCGGTTGCGTCCCGCCCGGGAAAACGGGCAAGTCGAAACCCGAAGCCGAAAAACCCGAGGTCGAGAAAAAGAAGACCCCGGAGGAGCGGAAGAAGTAGGGCGGCGAACCGGCGGGGGACACACTTTGCTGGCGGGGGACACGCTTCCACTTCATCCCGCGTTTGAAGCGAAGTATGTCCCCCTCCTCAAGAGTGTCCCCCTCTGTCCAGCAGCTCCGCGGCATCGGGCACGCGGAAGCCCGCGCTCCGCAGACGCTCCCGGACGCTGGCCACGTCGATCGTCGACACGCGGACGTAAGCGGCGAACTCCTCCCCGCGGGGCGACAGGATGAGGCTGCGGATCGCGAGCTGCATCTCTCCGAGGAGGCGGATCAGCCGCAGGACGGACGCCATGTCCTGCGGGAGGAGGACATCGACGCGAACACCGATCGCCTCGATGTTCAACGTGTCGAGGAAAGCGCCGATGATGTCCGCCTTGGCGACGATCCCCACGAGCCGGCGCCCCTCCACGACGGGGATCGCCTCGAACCGCATCCGGCGCAGGATGAGCGCGGCGTCCTCTACCGTGTCGCGGGGAGAGAGGGTGACGACGTCCCGCGTCATCACCTCGCCCACCGTGCGGTCCGCCGGGGCGGATTCCGGCGCGTCCCGCCCCTCCTCGAGCCGGGCGTTCCGGATGTCTGTATCCGTCACGATCCCGACGAGCTCGCCCCCTTCCAGCACGGGCAGGTGGTGGATCCGGTGCTCCTTCAGCAGGGAGCCGGCGCGGCGAAGCGTATCCGCCGGCGAAACCGTGACGACCCCGGTCTTCATCCGTTTTCCGACGAACATGTCGTATCAGCTCCTTCCCTGGAGGGCCCGCAGGTGCGCCGCCGCGCAGGATGGCAGGGAGGCCTGCGCATACCCTCCCTCCAGCACGGACACGATCCGCCCCCGGCACAGTCTCTCCGCCAGCCCGCACAGCCGGCAGGTCATGTAAGTATAGGACGCTTCGGTCAACGAAAGCTCGGCGATCGGGTCCGCGGCGTGGGCGTCGAACCCCGCGGAGACCAGGATCAGCCCGGGGCGGAACCGCTCGACGGCCGGGACGACGTGCCGCTCGAACGTCTCCTCCAGCTCCCGGTCGTCCGTGCCGGGCTGTAGCGGCAGGTTCAGCGTGGTCCCTTCCCCCGCTCCCCGCCCCGTCTCCGTCCTCCGCCCGGTCCCCGGATAACAGAAGGAAGGGTGCTCGTGGATGCTGCAGAAATAAACGAAGGGGTCCTCCTCGAAGATCTCCTGCGTGCCGTTCCCGTGGTGGACGTCCCAGTCGAGGACGAAGACCCGCTCCACCCCGTGGACCGCCCTCGCGTACGCGGCCCCCACGGCGACGTTGTTGATGAAGCAGAAGCCCGCGGCGGCCGCCCTCCCCGCGTGGTGTCCCGGCGGACGGACGGCGCAGAACGCGTTTTCCACACGACCGTTCATCACCGCGTCGACGGCCGCCATCACCCCGCCCGCCGCCAGGAGCGCGGCGCGGTACGACCCCGGGGAGACGGAGCAGTCGCGCGTGACGAAGGTGCGGGCGCCTCCCTCCACGCTCTTCCGGAACGCCTCGACGTACGCCGGGGAGTGCACCCTGTGGACGTGCTCCAGCCCCGCCGTGTACGGATCGAGGAACACGAGGCTCCGGTGCAGCTCCTCCCGGTAGATCCCCTTCATCAGCCAGGACAGCCGCCTGCCGTTTTCCCTGTGCCCCCGGCGCACCTCGTGGAGCCGATACTCATCCGAGTGGACGAATCCCGTCCGGCGCGGAGTGTCCGTGTAGATGACCTTGAAGCCGTCCCAGGGCTGCCCGCACAGGAGGAACGCCTTGCCGAGCGGGAAGAATCCCTCCTCCCGGAAGACGTCGTCCCGGACCGTCGAATAATACCCCTCCGCGCTCCGGTAGACGGGCACCTTCAGGTCGCGGCGGAACATCCCGAAGTCGTGCGCGCAGGTCAGCCGGGCGATCTCCGCATCCTCCACGGAAAGCCCGAGCGAGCGGACCAGCGCGCGGAGCTCCTCCCGCATCCGCCCGACGTCCGAACGCTCGATGAAGTCGAATCCCTCCTTCGCCCAGTAGTACTTCCCCACCGACAGCGACGCCTTCAGCCGGAACTGGTGGAAGCCGAGGTCGCGGAACAGCCGCTCGTAGCGCTGGAACAGCGACGAGGCGTACCCCGAGCTGCGCTCCCGGAGGCGGATCTGCTCGATGTAGACGACCCGCAGCCTCCGCCCGGCGAGGTACTCCTTCCACCCGAACCGCTCGTCGCGCCCCGCCTGAAAGTACAGCGTCATGTTCCCTGCCGGGACGCCGGAATGGAGGATCTGCGTGTCGTAGATGACCCGGTCGGGCCCGAACAGGAGGAGGTTGTCGCCGTGCTCGAAATCGCCGATCGCGGCGGAGACCGCGGCGAACAGCTCGTCGGGGGCGATCCGGTTCCGGAAGATCTCCTCCCAGCGCGAAAGGAGTTTCCTCGCGGAGGGCCTTTCGGACACCAGGAACGGCGAGGCGGCGCCGCTCTTCTTGATGACGGAAGGGTTGATCTCCGCCCCGTAGACCCTCCCCTCACCGATCAGGCGGTCGAAACCGCGCGAAATCTCGTCCCGCGAGCGGGGACCCACGATTTCTTCGGGAATGGGCACACTTCATTATAGAATCGGGAAGCGATGGGAAGGAATCTCGCTCTCGGCAATACGGCGGCCTGGACCGCGGCGGCGGGAGGGCTGCTCCTGCTCCCCCTCGCGAGCCGGGACCCGTTCCTGCTCGACGTCCTCACCACGGGGTTCCTGCTGGCGGCGTTCGCCGGATCCTGGGACATCGTCGGAGGACTGGCGGGGCAGGTCTCCCTCTGCCATGCGCTTTTTTTCGGCGCCGCGACGTACGCCTGCGCCTCCCTCACCACGCTGCTGCACTGGCCGATCGCCCTCGCGGCGGCCGCGGCCGTCCTCCTGTCGGCGCTGGCGGGGGCCGCGGTGGGCGTACTGGCGGCGCCGCTCAAGGGCCCCTTCGTCGCGGTCCTGACGCTCGCCCTCGGAGAGGCCGCCCACGAGCTGGTGCTGGGCAATGTCTTCCTGTCGGGACCGGGGGAGTACGCCTGGGGAGGCGAGGGGGGGATCCCGGTTTCGCTGCCGTGGGGCGCGGGATCGCCGCTCGCCGCGTACTACGCCGCCCTCGTCTTCCTGGCGGCGGCGACGGGCGTCATGCTCCTCCTCCGGCGGTCGCGCCAGGGGCTGGTCCTGCGCGCGCTCGAAGGTAGCGAGATGACCGCCCTGGCCTCGGGGGTCGACGTCGCGAAACAAAAATGCCGCGCATTCACGATCGCGGCCGCGCTCGCCGGAGCCGCCGGCGCGGGCTACGCCGCGCACGTCGGGAGGGCGACGGCGGCGGACTTCTCCCTCGAGCTCTCCTTCCAGGCGGCCACGTTCGCCGCGGTCGGAGGGCGCGGCTCCGTCCTCGGCCCGGTCGCCGCCGCCTTCCTCCTCCACGTCCTGCTACAGGGGCTCGATGTCCCGCCGGGCACGCGTCTCCTGTTCTACGCCCTCGCGCTGATGCTGATCCTGAGGTTCTTCCCGGGTGGAGTCGCCGGCGCGCTCCGGCGGCTCCGGGAGCGGACATGACGCCTCTCCTCGAAGCCCGCGGGATCGCGAAATCGTTCGAGAGCAACGTCCTGCTCTCCGATGTGTCCTTTTCCGTCGCGCCCGGGGAAGCCGTCGGCCTGTTCGGGGCCAACGGGGCCGGAAAGACGACGCTGGTGAACGTCCTCTCGGGACTGATCGCGCCGGACACAGGGACCGTGCGCTTCGACGGCAGGGACATCACCCGGCTCCCGCTGGACGCCCGCTACCGGATCGGCATCTCCCGGACCTTCCAGATCCCCCGCCCCTACCCCGCCCTCTCGGTGCGCGACGCCGTGCGCGTCGCCCTTCCCGCGCCGGCGGACGAGAGCGCGATCGAAGCCCTCCTTTCGCGCGTGGGGCTTTCCGGGCAGCGGCAACTCCCCTGCGCCCGCCTGTCGCAGGGATCGCTGCGGCGGCTCGAGTTCGCCCGGGCGCTGGCCTGCCGGCCGCGCCTGATGATCCTGGACGAGGTCTTTTCCGCCCTGTCCGCGACCGACGAGGAGGAGCTCGTCGCGCTCCTGCGGGCGGCGAACATCGAGGACGGGGCGGCGTTCCTTCTCGTTTCCCACAATCCCCCGCTCCTGAAAAGCGTCTGCCGCCGCATCCTGCACCTCGAGGGCGGGCGCATCGCGCGCGAGAGGACGGTTTAGATGGCGCCGGCGACCGGGGCCCCACGGCTGGAGATCCGCGGCGTGACGATCGCCTTCGGAGAGGTGGTGGCGGTGCAGGAAGTCTCCCTCTCGGTGCGGGAAGGGGAGACGGTGGCGATCTTCGGGCCGAACGGATCGGGGAAGACGACGCTTCTCAAGGGGATCGCGGGGCTGGTACCCGTCACCCGGGGGAGCATCGCCTGCGGAGGGGAGGAGCTGACGGGATTGCCGGCCCACGCGCGGGCGGCGCGCGGGATCCGGTACTTCTCCGACCGGTCGCGCGTGGCGGTGCGGATGTCGGTGCGGGAGAACCTCGACGCGGGGGCGTGGCTTCTCCCGGCGGCGCGGCGGGAAGCCGCCCTGGAGCGCGTGCTGTCGATGTTCCCCATCCTCGGGGAAAAGGCCCGGGAGCCGGCGGGTGTGCTCTCGGGAGGGGAGCGCCAGATGCTGATCCTCGGGCGCGCCCTGATCGGGGAGCCGGCGCTGTTGCTGATGGACGAGCCGCTCCTCGGCCTCTCGCGGGAAGTCCGGGACCGGTTCGTCTCCGCGATCGAGTCGGACCTTAAAGGGCGGGTGACGATCCTTCTGGCGGAACATGACGCGGAGACCGGCTACCGGCTCATGGACCGGCACGCGATCTTCCGGAACGGGGCCATCGTGCATGAGGGAATCCGGTCTGACGTGGGCGACGCCCGGGAGCTGCTCGCGCTGCTCCACCGGCATTTCCGCCCGGAAAGAAAAGGGGGAACCGTATGAGAGCTGCGGCGGACGAAGGCGGGGATAACGGAAGCTCCCGCCCGGTGACGGTCTCGGTGAGGCTGCCCGCGGAGCTGGCCGGCCGTCTGGAGCAGTTCTGCCGCGAGTATCGGGTGACGCCGGACCGCGTGGTGGAGCGCGCGCTCGAGGACTATTTCCGCGAGGGGGACATGAGTCACTGACCATGGAAACGAAGGAATTCTACCGGCTGCTTTTCGAGAATTCGAAGGACATCATCTTCGTCGTGACGCCGGACGGTCGGTATATCGACATCAATCCCGCCGGCGTCGAGTTCTTCGGATACGAATCCAGGGAGGAGATGCTCGGCCTGGACATCGGGACCGACATCTACGCGGACCCTGCGGAAAGACTGGAGTTCCGCCGGAAGCTGGAGGAAGACGGGTTCGTGAAGGACCACCGGATCGTGGTGAAGCGGAAGGACGGCGAACGGCGCATCGTGCTCGCGACGGCCCACGCCGTCCGGAACGGGAACGGCGAGATCATCGCCTACCAGGGGATCAACCACGACATCACCGAGCGCGAGCGGGCCGCGGAGGCGCTGATCCAGGCCAACGACCTTTTACGGGTGATCATCGACACCGTGCCCACGGCGATCATCGGAATCGACACCGAGGAGCGGGTCCGGATGGTGTGGAACCGGGCGGCGGAAAAGATGTTCGGCTGGAGCGCGGAGGAGGTCATGGGACGCCCGCTGCCGATCGTGCCCGAGAAAAGCGGGGGGGAATTCCGGGAAAACCAGGTCCGTGTCCGGAAAGGGGAAACCGTCCACGGCCGGGAGGTCCGCCGCAGACGGAAAGACGGAACCACGGTAGACTGCAGCCTCTACATCACGCCGCTGTACGACGAGAAGGGGGCGTTCGCCGGCAGCATCGGCGTGCTGGCGGACATCACCGAGCGCAGGCGGATGGACGAGGCGCTGCGGGAGAGCGAGGAGCGGCTGAAGCTCACGCTCGACGCCGCCCACATCGTCGCCTGGGAGGTCAACGTCGAAAAGGGGCATCTCGAGGTCGGCCCGGTCCACGAGCTGTTCGGCAGGCCGGAAGGCTTCCGCCACCCGGGGCTGGTCGACCTGTTCCGGAGCGTCCATCCCGACGACCGGGAAGCGTTGGAGACCATGATCTGGGCCGCCCTGCGCGGGGAAAGGGATTTCGGGATCGAGTTCCGCGTCCCCCTGGAGGACGGGACGGTCCGGTGGATCGAGGCCACCGGCACGCTCCAGCGCGATGCGGAGGGAAAGCCCTCCCGCCTCCTCGGGATCGCGCGGAACGTGACCGAGGGGAAGCTCGCGGAGGAGGCGCTGCGCCGGAGCGAGGAGCGGTTCAAGCGGCTGGTCCAGAACTCCAACGACGTGATCACGCTGATCGACGAACGGGGGACCATCTCCTCCGTCAGCGGGCCGCTGGAGCGGATCACGGGCTACCGGCCGGAGGAGCTGGTCGGGAAGCCGGCGACCGACCACGTCCATCCGGACGACATCGAGAACGTCCGGCGGGTGTTCGGCGAGACGCTCCGGGAGCCGGGGCGCAACGTCGCGGTCGAATACCGGGCCCGCCACAAGGAAGGGAGATGGATCTCCGTGGAGGCGGTCAGCACCAACCTGCTGGCCGACCCGGTGGTGAGCTCCCTCGTGGTCACGCACCGGGACATCTCGGAGAGGATGCGGCTGCAGGAGCAGCTCCAGCAGGCCATGAAGATGGAGGCGGTGGGAAGGCTGGCGGGAGGGATCGCGCACGACTTCAACAACATCCTGACGGTCGTCACCGGGAACGCCGAGCTGGCCCGGATGTCGCTGAGCGCTTCCGACCCCCTGGTCCGTCCCCTCGACCAGGTGATGAAGGCCGCAGGCAGCGCCGCCTCGCTGACGCGGCAGCTCCTCGCTTTTTCCCGCAAGCAGATCATCGAGCCCAGGGTGCTGAGCCTGAACGACCTCGTCCGCAACATCCAGCAGATGCTCGTCCGCCTCATCGGCGAGAACGTGACCTTCAAGGCGTCGCTGGGCGAGGAGCTCGGCTCCGTCAAGGTCGACCCCGGGCAGTTCGAGCAGGTGCTGGTCAACCTCGCCGTCAACGCGCGGGACGCCATGCCGGAGGGCGGCAGCCTCTTCATATCGACGTCGAACGTCGTCCTGGACGGGAGCTACTGCGCGTCCCACCCGCAGTCGAACCCCGGCGAGTACGTCCTGCTCTCCGTCAGCGACACCGGGCACGGGATGACCGACGAGGTGAAGCGGCACCTCTTCGAGCCGTTCTTCACGACAAAGGGGAAAGGACTCGGGACGGGGCTGGGGTTGGCCACGATCTTCGGCGTGGTCCGGCAGGCGGGAGGCGCCATCCAGGCCTACTCGGAAACCGGCATGGGGACCACGTTCAAGATCTATCTGCCCCGGGTCGCCAGCCAGGCCGAGCGGCTGGTCCGGGAAGGGCTGCCCCTCGAACGGCTGAAGGGAAGCGAGACGATCCTGCTGGTCGAGGACGAGGAGACCGTGCGCCAGGTGGCCTCCCGGATCCTGGGCGACCTCGGCTACAAGGTGATCGAGGCCCGCAGCGGCGAGGAAGCCCTGATGCTCGCGGACTGGAACAAGGGGCGGATCGACCTGCTGATGACCGACATCGTCATGCCGGGGATGAACGGGCGGGAGCTGTCCGAGCGGATGTCGAAGACGCACCCGTCGATGAAGACGCTGTTCACCTCGGGGTACACGGAGGACGTCATCGTACACCACGGCATCCTCGACTCGAACCTCGATTTCATCGGGAAGCCGTACACGGTGCAGGCGCTCGCGGCGAAGATCCGCTCGGTGCTGAAGCCGAGGAAATCGGGCGGAAACTAGCCCGCATTTCTCACCAGCCTCCTACTGCGGCGGCGGATACGGGCATGTCTACTGCGCTCCGGGGGGCAGGTCGCCGCGCGCTTCCCCGATCAGGCCGGCGGTCTTCTCCCTCCGCTCGGCGTCCCGCGCCGCCACGATGGACGCCATCCGCTCCCGGAAGGGTTCCATCCGGAACCCCGCGCGGTCGCGCACGCAGGCGTCGATCAGGTCCCGGTAGAACCGCACCATCTCCCCCACCAGCGCCGTGGAGTATTCCCGGCCCTGGATCTTGATGGTGTCGACGCCGAGGTCGAGCAGATCCGGGATGTCGTCGACGCGGAAGAACGCCGGGTTGGGCATCTTCACGCCCGTCGCCTCAGGCGCTCCCGTCCCGTCCACGAGGTCCCAGTCGGTGAGGCAGATGCGGTAGCACAGCCCGCCGCGGTTGGGACTGCCGGGGAAATGGTCCTTGCCGTCCGCGTCGACCTGGTGCGCGAAGCGGGCGTAGCTGCTCATCGTGCAGCGGCCCAGCAGGGTGTAGCACGTGGTGGCGTGGACCAGGACCTCGAGGCCGACCCCCGCCTCCGCCTTGATCCTCCGCATCGCGTCTCTGCCCATCCGGCACTCGGCGACGATCTGCGAGGCGCCCGCTTCCTTGTAGAAGAGCGCCTCCTGGACGTTGGCGATGGTGCATCCCACGCTGGCGTGGATGATCGCGCCCGGGCGGGCGTTCTTCAGGGCGGTCATCAGCCCGGGATCGGTCAGGATGAAGTCGCGGATGCCGGCGCGCCACAGCGCCTCGGCCCGGGAAAGGAAGAGCGGGGCCTCGGACGAGGCCGGCAGGGTGTTGAAGGCCACGCGCAGGATCTTCCCCGCGGACCGGGCATACCGCGCGGCCTCCGCGATCTGCGCGTCGTCCATCTCGTACAATGCGCGGCGCCGGCTCCATCCCTTCACGCCCACGTAGACGGCGTCCGCCCCGTGGTCGAACGCCGCGCGGACCATCTCGAGCGAGCCGCCGGATGCCAGAAGTTCCGCCATCTCCCTATTTTATCCCCGGCGGTTTTCCCATCAACGCCGTCCCGACGTATTCCCTGCCGCTCGTCCCGAAGAGGTAGCCGTTGCACAATCCCCGCTTCGCGTGGCGGTAGACCGCCGCCGCCCAACGGTCCGGGATCGCGTACTCTCCTCCCGCGAACGCGAGCGCCAGCGCCTCCCGGTAGACGGCGCCGATCTCCGAGCGGTACCCGGCCGACTCGTACAGCCCTTCCACCCGGAAGACGCAAAAACCTTCCCGGACCAGCCGGGGCAGATGCTCCAGCAGGCACATGTCGCGCCCGGAGAGGACTCCCTTGCCGACCGTCTTCAGACCCCACTGCGGAGTGGTCAGCCAGCGCTCCTCCCGGCAGGCGGCGGGGCATTTCGGGTCGGTCTCCTCCGGCTCCGTGAGGAGGAAGCAGCGGTCCGTCACGCCCAGCGGGATCTTCCCGTGGACGAGCAGCTCGATCTCCACCCCCCCGTCCCGGCCGATCACGGCCGCCTCCTCGAGCGACACCTCCGCGTTGGGGCGCACCCGCGCCGCGCCGGAGCCGCGCATCACCTCCGCGGCGAGATGGGTGTAGACGTTCGCGTAGGCGCCCATGTGGGCGGGCAGCGGTCTCCCCCTCTCCCGGAGCATCCGCAGCACCCCCAGGCTGTGCACCTCGAGGGCGTCCGCCCCGGCAGCCGCCGCTGCGTCGATGAGGCGTCCCACGTGGGGCAGGTCCGCATCCCTCGGAGCCGCCGGCGTGGTCACATACGCCTTCCTGCCCGCGGCGTGAAGGCGGGACACGGCCTCCCCGAGCGTCTCCAGCGCCTCCGCGTAGTTCCCCTCTACCCGGCGGCAGTAGGGGCTGCCCAGGCAGACGGCGTCGTAGGGCGAAAGGTCGGTCCCTTCGAGTTCCGCGGGGGAGGCGATGCTTACGATGAGTTCGAAATCCCGCATGGAACCCGCGCTAACGGCCGCCCTTCTTCAACTGGTTCAGGATGAGCTTGATGGCCGATTTCAGCGTCTCGAACACCCCGACCCCCGTGGAGGCGCACGCCTCGAACTCGGGGACGTTGCGCTGGTTCAGCAGGGAGTGCATCTCGGACACCGAGGCGATGCCGGGCAGGTCGCGCTTGTTGTACTGGATCACCAGCGGCACCTTGTCGGGGTTGTACCCCTGCTCCTCGAGGTTCAGCCGCAGGTTCTCGATGGACTCCATGTTGGCGTCCATCCGGGCGAGCTGGGAATCGGCGCAGAACACCACGCCGTCCACGCCGCGGAGGATTAGCCGGCGGCTGGCGTCGTAGAAGACCTGGCCCGGGACGGTGTAAAGGTGGAAGCGGGTCTTGAACCCGCGGACATCTCCGAGCGACAGGGGGAGGAAGTCGAAGAAGAGGGTGCGCTCCGTCTCCGTGGCCAGGGAGATCATCTTCCCGCGCGCATCGGGGGCCATCCGCTTGTAGATGTATTGGAGGTTCGTCGTCTTGCCGCACAGTCCCGGGCCGTAGTAGACGATCTTGCAGTTGATCTCCCGGGACGAGTAGTTGATGAAGGACATTCTCTTACCGGAACAGGCTCTCGATATCTTCCTCGGTCAGCTCCTCGATCACTCCCTCCTCCTCCCCCGCGTTCTCCTCGACGGCCGCGAGGATCTGCGCGAGCTCCTGCGAGGCGCGCCGGACCCTCAGCCGGACCAGCCCCACGGAGGAGCGGCGATCGAATATCACGACGAGGATGAGACGGTCTCCGACGACGGAGATGTGCATGTTGTCCCGCTCCCCCTCGTGGAACAGGATGGAAAACTCCTTTTCCCCGATGAGGTTGGCGAGCCCGCCCGTGGCGGCGATGTTCCCCGCGGCGAGGGAGGCCAGCGCCGTGGCGTCGACCCCCTGGGCCTCCCCGGTGGACGCCAGCAGCGTCCCGTTCTTTTCCACCAGGAAGACGGCCTTGGCGAACGCGTCGGCGCGGAGCTTCCTCAAGGAGGCGAGGAACGCCCCGTATTCCCGTTCCCGCAGGATGAAACGATTCGAGCGCATCGGTCTGGAAGATATCACAGCCGCCCTCCCCGGGAAAAATTATCTAAAGGTACGGGTTCTTGTGCATCTCCTTCAGCCGGAGCCAGCGGCGGTCGACCTCGGCCTGGAACCGGTCGAGCTGCTCCTTGCAGTCGGGCTTCAGCAGATGCTTGGTCTTCCCCATCTGCTTGAGCCATTCCGTCACCGGCACCTTCTTCCCCTTCTCCTCCGGGTCGTAGTTCAGCGTCGTGATCCCGCGCTCGACCTCGTAGAGCGGGAAGAAGCAGCAGTCGACGGCCGACTGGATGATGGGGACGGACATCCGCTCCTCCGTCTTCCACGCCAGCGGGCACATGGAGATCAGCTTCACGAAGACGAGCCCTTCCTCCGCGTATTTCTGGGCCTTGGCCGCCTTGCGGATCATGTCCCGCGGGTCGCATTCGGCCGCCGTGGCGACGTAGGGGACATGGCAGGCGGCGAAGATCTGCGCGGTGTCCTTGTGGTGGGTGGCCTTCCCCTTCTGGAACGGCCCGTAGTTCGACGTCGAGGTGGACTGTCCCAGCGACACGGTGAACGAGAGCTGGGAGCCGGTGTTCTGGTACCCCTGGTTGTCGTACTCGAGGATGATCATCCGGTTCCCGCGCATCGCGGCGCCGATGGACGGCCCCATCCCGATATCGTGGCCGCCGTCCCCGGTGACCATGATGAAGGTGATCTTCTCGTCCTTCGGGATCTCGCCGCGGACCTTGCGCTCCTCGAACATCTCCACCACGCCGGAAAGGGTCGCCGACCCGTTCTGGAAGAGGTTGTGGATGTAGGTGTTCTTGTGCGCGGTGAAGGGGTAGCCGGTGGTGACCACCATGCCGCAGCCGGTGTGGAAGAGCGTCACCACGTGCCCCTCGATCCCTTTCAGGAACGTGTTCAGGTTCACGAAGATGCCGCACCCCGGGCAGGCGCCGTGCCCCGGCGCGATCCGCTTGGGCCGCCCGGTCAGGTTGCGCAGCACGTTCCCCTTCACGTCCATCTTCCCTTCCGGCGACACCTCGACGCGCAGGATCCCCGACGCGTCCGCCTCGGCGATCGGCTCGTACGCCTTGGCCGGAGTGTAGCCGGTCTCCCCGGGATTCACGCCGAAGTACGAGTAGGGGACCTCCACCTTCCCGGTCTTCGCGATCCCGACCGCCTCGCGCAGCATCTGCGCCGCGTCCTCGACGAAGAACTCCTTCCCGCCGGTGCCGTACACCCGCGCGGCGATCTGCGTCGCGTTGCCCGGGACCCCCTGCAGCGCGGCGCGCACCTCGACCGCCATGGCCCCGCCGTAAGCGCCGTAGTTGTCCTGCCGGTCCGCCACCACGAGCCCCTTCACCTTCTTCATGGCCTCGCGGACTTCCTCCAGCGGGAAGGGGCGGATGACGTTGGGGCGCACCAGGCCGACCTTCAAGCCCTCTTTCCGGAGGGCGTCCACCGCCTCCTTGGCCGTCTCGGCCGCGGAGTTCAGGATGAACAGGGCGGCCTCGGCGTCCTCCATCCGGTACAGCTCGAGCGGGTCGTAGCGCCGGCCGGAGAGCGCCGCGTACTCCGCGAAGACCTTCTTCACCACGCCGTCCGCGCGCAGCATCGCGTCGGCCTGCTGCTTCTTGTTGTTGATCTGGTCCGGGTCGTTCATGTACGGGCCGATGGTCACCGGCTTCGACGGGTCGACCGACGTCACGGTGGGGACGAAGGGGCCCAGGAAGTCCCGTACCACCCGGTCGTCCGCGAAGATCTCGACCCGGCGCTTCTGGTGGGAGGTGAAGAAGCCGTCGAACGCCACGAAGACCGGGAGGCGGACCTCCATGTCCTCGCCGATCTTCGGCGCTATGATGTTCATGTCGTAGACGGCCTGGGCGTCCGACGCCATCAGGACGATCCAGCCGGTGTTCATCGCCAGCATGATGTCGCTGTGGTCGCCGCGGATGTCGAGCGGTCCGGACACGGCGCGGGTGACGATGTTGAACACCATCGGAAAGCGCGTCCCCGACTGGACCGGCAGCTGCTCGAAGGCGTAAAGGAGGCCGTTCGCCGAGGTCGCGTTGAAGACCCGGCCGCCCGCCGTCGTCGCGCCGTAGCAGATCCCGGCGGCCCCGTGCTCGCCGTCGCCCGGGACCATCCGGATGGTGTGCTCGCCCTCCGCCTTCATCGCGTCTAGCGTCTCCGCGATCTCCGTGGACGGAGTGATGGGGTAGTACCCCATGACGTGGTAGTTGATCTGCTTGGCGGCCGTCGCCGCGATCTCGTTGCCGCTCTGGACGACCATCGTCTGCTCGGGGCGGCCGCCCGCCGCCTTCGCCGTCTGGGCCATCTTCCCTCTCCTTATTTCAGGAACTTGTGTTTCACGGTGATCTTGTCCATGTCCTGCTCGGCTTCCTTGGCCGGAACCAGCGCGCCGAACTTGCAGATGTAGGTGCAGCGCAGGCACCCCTTGCAGAACTGGTAGTCGATTCCCTCCAGGACCATCCCCTCCTTGCCGGTCTTCGGGTCCGTCCCCTTCTCCCAGACGAAGCAGTAGTCGGGGCAGGTGACGTCGCAGTCGCCGCAGCGCACGCACTTGTCCTTGATGAAGAGCGGGATCATGCCCGTGCGGCTGGTGGAGAGGTCCTTGAACCGCATGTTCCCCACCGAGTAGATCGTTCCCCCGATCGGCGCCGTCTCGTATCCGAGCTTCGGCTGCTCCCTCTGGAACGGCGCGGCGGGGTATTTCCCGTCCACCGGGAATTCCCTGAACGCCACCTCGTCGAAGCCGCGCTTCAGCGCATCGAGGTTCCCCTTCATCAACGCGGGGTACTTCTTCCCGAACTGCTCCTCGATCGCCCCCTCGACCGCCTTCCATTCGAAGAAGCCGGCGGCCTTCATGACGGCGCCCATCATGACCATGTTGACCCGGGAGCGGGTCTGCATGGCGATCTCCATCGCGTCGACCGTGCCGACCTTCCCCCCCGCCAGCTTCAGGTAGTCGCGCGCCTCCTCGGGAGTACGGCGGGTATTCAGGATCACCGTGGTCTTGCCTGGGACCGCGCCGGCCGTCACCGGGACCGCCTTCGCCAGCGCCTCGTGGAAGACGGCCAGGACGTGCGGCTCCTCGATCGGGCTGTTCACCCGGACCTGGGTATCGGCCTCGCAGATCCGGATGTACGACTTCACCGGGGTCCCCTTCTTCTCGGAGCCGTAAGACGCGAACCCGGCGCCGTTCATCCCCATCCCGATGATGGCCGCCTCCGTGAGGATCTTCCCCGCCACGTTCGCGCCCAGCCCCCCGATGCTCTCCAACCGGATCTCGAAGAACCCCAGCTCGTTCTTCACCGGCAACTTCGCTCCACCGCTCTGGCTCATGTCCCTCGCTCCTCGTTTATAGGTCGCGACGCCCTTTCATCGCCTTTCCGACGGTGATCTCGTCCGCGTACTCCAGGTCGGCCCCCACCGGCAGCCCGTGCGCGATGCGCGTCACGCGCGGCCCCAGCGGCTTCAACACCCCGACGAGGTACGAGGCGGTCGCCTCCCCCTCGGCCGTCAGGTTGGTCGCAAGCACGACTTCCGCTATGCCGCCGCGCCCGACCCGGTCGAGCAGCTCGCGCACATGGATGTCGTCGGGCATCACCCCGTCGATCGGGGAGATCGCCCCTCCGAGAACGTGATAGCGCCCCTTGAATTCCCCGCTTTTCTCGATCGGCACGATGTCGGAAGGGCCTTCCACCACGCAGATCAGGTCGTCCCGACGCGCGGGATCCGTGCACAGCGAACATGGATCTTCATCGGCGATATTCAAACATTTTGAGCATCTTATCACGGACTCCGGGATCCCGGAAATCGCGTTGCCGAGCTCCCGGACGAATTCCGGGGGCATCCGCAGGAGGAACATCGAGAGGCGCGTCGCCGTCTTCTCCCCGATCCCGGGGAGGCGGGACAGCAGGTGGACGAGCCGCCGCAGCGGCTTCGGGTAGACCGATGTCACAGGATCCCCGGGGGAAGCATGCCGCCGGTGATCTTCGACAGCTCGGAAGCCGCCATCTCCTTCGATCGCGCCAGGGCGTCGTTCACGGCCGCGCGGACCAGGTCCTGCAGCATCCCCACGTCGTCCGGCGAGACCACCTCCTTCTCGATGCGCACCGACACGACCTCCTGCCGCCCGTTCGCCGCGACGACCACCATCCCCCCGCCGGAGGAGCCCTCGACGGTCTTCGCCCCGAGCTCCTCCTGGAGCCGCTGGAAGCGTTCGCGCAGCGCCTGGGCCTGCTTCATCATATCCCCGAAATCGGTCATTTCTCCTCCTCTTCCGCCGCCTCCGCGATCGGCGCTTCCTCCGCCTCCTCGCCCTTGCCTTCCTCCACCGCGGCGGGGGCCGGCTGCACCTTCACCAGCATCGACCCCTCGAACACCCGCAGCGCCTCCAGGACGACGGGGTCGGAAAGCGCCTTCCGCTCGAGACCCTCCTCCGAAATCAGCGCGCCGTCAGGCTCCGGGCTTTTTTTTTCCGCCGAAACCGACAAGCGCACGGGGACGGGGCGGCCGGCCGCCTCCTCCACCAGGGACAAGAGGAGGGCCCACTTGTCCGGATCCTTCAGCCGGTCGAGGATCATCTCGTTCCCGCAGGAGATGACGAGCTCTCCGCCCTGCGTTTCCCCCTCCATCTGGCTGAGCAGCCCCGTCAGGACGACCTTCTTTTTCGCCTCCGCGGTCCGCTTCAGGGCGTCCCACAACCCCGCGCCACCGGCAATCCCCTCCCGGGAGGCCGGTCTCGCGTCGGCCTTCGCAGCGGGCGCCGCGGCGGAAGCCTCGGGAGGCGCCGGTGTCGAAGCGGCCGGGGGCGCCTTGCGGGAAAAAGTCGGCGCGGGCTGCGGCGAAGCGGCCGATGGTGAGGCCGGAACCTCCCCCGCCTCGAGGGCCGAGAGGGGCATCAGCCCCTGCGCGTTCGCCAGCCGCAGCAGGAGCAACTCGAATCCGAGGTTGGGGAACTCGGTCGCCAGGACGTCCCGCTCGGACCGGAAGGCGATGTCGAGCAGGAACATCCATTCCTCCTTCGACCGTCGCGAGGCGAGTTCCCGCACCCGTTCGAGGGAGGTCGGGGAATATCGGAAGAGGAGCCCCTCGTTGCCGGTGAAGGAGAGCACCGTCGCGTCCCGCAGGACATCGATGAGGGAAAGGTACAGGTACTT
>JBFLWB010000157.1 GCA_040758155.1 Thermodesulfobacteriota bacterium | reverse complement strand
GAAACTGGGGCTTCCGTTCTGGGTCGGCGTCCCGGCGGCGGGGATCGTGACGGCGCTGGCCGGGATGGTCTTCGGGATCCCGTCGCTCCGGCTGAAGGGGCTGTACCTGGCGATCGCCACGCTGGCGTCCCAGTTCATCCTCGAGTGGATCTTCCTGCGCTGGGAGTCGGTGACGGGCGGTTCTTACGGCATCGTCGTGCCGAGACCCTCCATCGGCGGCTACGTGTTCGAAAGCGACCGCTCCTACTACTACATCGTGCTCGCGGTCGCCGCCGTGATGGTTTTGTTCGCCGTCAACCTTGTGCGCACCCGGACGGGCCGCGCCTTCATGAGCGTGCGGGACCACTACATCTCCGCCGAGGTCATGGGGATCAACCTGTTCAAGTACCGGATCCTGTCCTTCGCCATCTCCTCCTTCTACGCGGGGGTGGCGGGGGCGCTCTACGGCCACTCGCTGAAGTTCGTCTCGTCGGAGCAGTTCCACATCGGGGTCTCGGTGAACTACCTGGCGATGATCATCATCGGGGGGCTCGGGAGCGTCCTGGGCTCGATCTACGGGGCGGTGTTCATGATCCTGCTGCCGCAGGCGATCACCGTCCTGACGAACGCGCTCGGGGCGACCTTCCCTGACATCGCCAAGCTCGTGATCGCGCTGGAGCAGGGGATCTTCGGCGCCATCATCATCCTGTTCCTGATCTTCGAGCCGGACGGGCTGGCGCACCGGTGGAAGATGATCAAGGCGTACTGGAAGCTGTACCCGTTCTCGTACTGAACCATCATTCCGTGACATGAAGGAGGATCGGAGCATGGCGAAGAAGAGGATTCTCGTGACGGCAGCGGCGGTCTGCATGGCATTCCTTCTCTGCGGAACCGCGCAGGCCGCGGACATCAAGATCGGGCACCTCGCGGACCTGACGGGGCCGACCGGCGACGTCGGGAAGCCCTACGCGGAGGGCGTCCAGGCCTATAAGGAGTACGTCAACGCCCAGGGCGGGATCAACGGCAAGAAGATCGACATGCAGATGTTCGACTACGCCTACGACAAGAACAAGGCGATCAACCAGTACAAGAAATACAAGGAAGAGAAGGTGGTGGCGATCCAGGGGTGGGGTACGGGCGACACCGAGGCGCTGGTGGGGTTCGTCTCCGCGGACAAGGTCCCCTATATTTCCGCATCCTACTCCGCACACCTGACCGACCCGAAGAAGGCCCCGTACAACTTCTTCTGCGCGGCGGACTACACCACGGCGCTGCGCGCCGGGCTCATGTATCTCAAGGAGGGGTGGAAGGAGAAGCGGGCTCCCAAGATCGTCTTCATCTACCCGAACCACCCCTACGGCATCGCCCCGATCAAGGGCGGGAAGGAGTTCGCGAAGGAGATCGGGTTCGAAGTCCTCGGGGACGAGAACGTCGACCTCAAGGCGATCGAGGCGAACTCCCAGATGCTTTCGGTGAAGAACAAGGGGGCCGACTTCGCCTGGATCGGCGGGACGAGCAACTCCACGGCCGTGATCCTGAAGGACGCCAGGAAGCTGGGGCTGACCACGCGCTTCTTCAGCAACATCTGGGGGATCGACGAGAGCACGCCGAAGCTGGCCGACGGGGCGGAGGAAGGGGCCCTCGTAATGGCGGGATCCGTGGCATACGGGACGAACGTTCCCGGCATGAAGCTCCTGAAGGAGATCTCGAAGAACCAGCCGCAGCTGACCCATTACATCCGCGGATACGTGTCGATGATGGTGCTGGTCGAGGCGCTCAATCGGGCGGACAAGGCCACCGGCGGCAACATCACCGGCGAGTCCGTGAAGGCCGCCCTGGAGACCTTCAAGGATTTCGATACCGGCGGCCTGACCCCGGGGAAGATCACCTTCACGGCGACGGACCACCGCCCCTTCACGGAAGTCAACATCATGGAGCTGCAGAAGGGGAAGCTGGTGTTGAAGAAGACGGTGGCCCCGCCCCGCAAGGCGGAGTGGCTGGGAATCTGATTCGATGCTGAAAGTGAACAACATCGAGGTCATCTACTCCGACGTCATCCTCGTCCTGAAGGGACTGTCGCTCCATGTCCCGCCGGGGAAGATCGTCGCGCTCCTCGGGGCCAACGGGGCGGGGAAAAGCACCACCCTGAAGGCCATCTCGGGGCTCCTGAAATCCGAGGAAGGCGAAGTCACGGACGGGGAGATCCTGTTCTGCGGGGAGAAGATCAACGGGAAGGACGCGGAGGAGATCGTAAGGCGGGGGATCTTCCAGGTGATCGAGGGCCGGCGTGTCTTCGAGGACCTCACCGTGGAGGAGAACCTGCGGTGCGGGGCATACACGCGGCAGGACAAATGGCTCATCAAGGGCGATTACGAGCGGGTCTATTCCTACTTTCCGCGCCTCAAGGAGCGGAGGAAGGGGATCGCCGGATACCTTTCCGGCGGCGAGCAGCAGATGCTGGCCATCGGGCGCGCGCTCATGGCGCGCCCCAAGCTCATGCTCCTCGACGAGCCGTCCCTGGGGTTGTCCCCCCTGCTGGTCCGCGAGATTTTCGGGATCATCAAGGACATCAACGAGAAGGAAACGACGACGATCCTCCTCGTCGAGCAGAACGCCCGGGTGGCCCTCTCCATCTCCAGCTACGGGTATATCATGGAGAACGGCAAGGTCGTGCTCGACGGCGAAACGGACAAACTGATGAACAACGAGGACGTAAAGGAGTTTTACCTCGGGATGACCGAGGTGGGCTCCCGCAAGTCGTACCGGGAGATCAAGCATTACAAGCGCCGCAAACGCTGGCTGTCCTGAGAGAAGAACGACAAAACGCAAAACGGGGACGTTCATGAGTTCTTCCGCAAAAGCGGGACAGACATGATGTTTCATCTCTGTCCCTGAACTGTGGAAGAACTCATGAACGTCCCCGTTTTGCTCTTTTTGCTCTTTTTGCTCTCTCACGCGAGGAAAATATGATCGACCGCCTGATGGGATATTACGACGAGGAACGGGAGACGATGTCTCCGGAGCGGCGGGCGGAGACGCGCCGGAAACTGCTCCGCGAGACCGTCCGGTACGCCTACGAGCATGCGCCGGCGGCCCGAAGGAAGATGGACGAGGCGGGCGTCCGGCCCGAGGACGTGAAGGAAGTCCCGGACCTGCACAAGATCCCGCTGACAAGGAAGGCCGATCTCAAGCACATACAGAAGGGCGAGCCGCCGTTCGGCGGACTCGCCGCCATGCCCCCTTCAAAGATGCGGCGGATCTACGTCTCGCCGGGCCCCACGTACGATCCCGAGGGATGGGACGAGAGCCACTGGCGATGGGAGAAGGCGTTCTTCGCGGCCGGATTCCGGGAAAGCGACATCGTCCAGAACACCTTCAGCTACCACCTTTCGCCCGCGGGGCTGATGTTCGACGAGGCGCTTTCGAGGATCGGGTGCACCGTCGTGCCGGCGGGGGTCGGGAATACCGAGCTGCAGGTCCAGGTAATGAAGGAGCTTTCGGTCACAGGGTACGTGGGGACGCCGTCGTTCCTCCTGACGCTGCTGGAGAAAGCGAAGGAGCTCGGATCCGCCCCCGGACGCGGGCTCGCCCTGCAGGTGGCGATGGTGGCGGGGGAGATGCTGCCGGATACGCTGCGGTCGCGGCTCCAGGGGGAATTCGGCGTGCAGGTCCGGCAGTCGTACGGGACCGCGGATGTCGGCATGGTAGGCTACGAATGCCGGGAGGCCGCGGGGATGCACATCCCGGACGAGATCCTTCTCGAGATGCTCGATCCGGTGACCGGCGCGCCCGTCGTTCCGGGGAGCGTGGGGGAAGTCGTGGTCACCCTCCCGAACCGGGCCTACCCGCTGGTCCGCTTCGCCACGGGAGACCTTTCCCTTGTCAATGAGGGACCGTGCCCGTGCGGGAGGACCTCCCACCGGCTCCAGAGGATCGTGGGACGCGTGGACCAGGTCACCAAGGTCAAGGGGATGTTCGTCCATCCGGAACAGGTCTCCCAGCTCGAGAAGAAGGTCGGGGAAATCGCGTCGGCGCAGTTTCTCGTGTCCCGGACGGGCCACGAGGACCTGCTGGAGATCCGGGTCGTCCTGAAAAAAGGGGTCGATCCTTCCACCCGGTTGACGGAACGGATCGTCGAGGAAGCCCGGGGAATCACACGCCTGGGAGGCGTCGTCCGCTACATGTCCGAAAGGGAGGTCGAGGAGCGGGAAAAGAAGATCCTCGACCTGAGAAAGTGGGATTGAGATGGAAGGGTATGCGCTGACGCCGGGCGAGGAGATCCGGAGCCGGATCGGGAAGCTGCAGGAAAAGCTCCGCGAGGAGGGGCTGGACGCGGCATTCATCGTCCAGAACGCGGACCTGTTCTACTTCACCGGCTCGATCCAGCAGGGGATCCTGATCGTTCCCGCGGACGGCGAGGCGGCATACTTCTGCAGGAGGGTCCACGAACGGGCCCGCGAGGAATCGCCCCTTTCCGAGGTCGTCAGGATCCGGAGCCCGAAGGAGGTCCCGGCCTGGTTTGCGGCAAAGGGGGTTTCCTTCCGCAAGGTGGGCTACGAGATGGATGTCCTTCCCGTGGCCGTCTTCCAGCGGTTCCAGCCGCTCTTCCCCGGGGCGGCGGCCGAGGACGTATCCCCCTTGGTGCGCGCGTTGCGGGCGGTGAAGTCGCCCCACGAGGCGGATGCCTTGAGGGAATGCGGGCGCAGGCTGGCGTCCCTCCTCTCCGGGGCGCAAGGGAAGATCGGGCCCGGCACGACCGAGATGGCGCTGCAGGCGGCCCTCCAGGCGGAAGCGCTCGCGGGGGGGCACACCGGCACGGCACGGATGCGCGCCTTCAACCAGGACATCGGGATCGGGTGCGTGATCTCCGGGCCGGACGCGGCGGTCCCTTCCTTCGCCGATACCCCCACGGCGGGAAAAGGATTGAACCCCTATTCGCCCGCGGGGCAGGGATACCGATCGATCCGGAGGAACGAGCCGGTCATCGTCGACCTGATCTGGTCGCAGGGCGGATACCTTGCGGACATGGCGAGAACCTACAGCATCGGGGCCATGCCGGCGAAAATGGAGGAGGCGCATCTCCTTTCCCTGGAGGTGATGCGGGCCATCGAGGCGGGGATCCGTCCGGGAGCGGTGGCTGGGGAGCTGTACGAGGCGGGGATGGCGGTCGCCGCGCGTTCGAGATTCGGGGACAACTTCATGGGGGCGCCGGGCTATAATACGAAATTCATCGGGCACGGTGTGGGGATCGAGGTGGACGAGTTCCCCTTCATCGCGAAGGGGATGGAGACCGAGCTCGCGCCCGGGATGGCGTTCACGCTCGAGCCCAAGTTCGTCTTCCCGGGAGAGGGGGCGGCCGGCCTGGAGAATACGTATCTCGTGACCCGGGACGGCTTCGAGAAGCTGACGGTCTTGACGGAAGAGGTCATCCGCTGCGGCGGATGAACTGGAGCGATAGGGGAGGCGGCGGATGAAGCGGGTGCTCGAGCGGGAGGATGCGGCGCTGGTCGTGATCGACGTCCAGGAGCGGCTGGTCCCCGCGATCGACAAGGAGCTGTACGAGCGATCCCGGAAGAACATCGTGGTCGCCATCGAGGCGGCGGGCGTTCTCGGGGTCCCGATACTCCTCACGGAGCAGTATCCCAAGGGGCTGGGGCGGACCGTCCCGCAGATCCTCCAGGCGCTGGAGGGGAGACCGCACGAGCTGGTGGAAAAGACGACGTTCAGCTGCGCCCGGGACGAGGGATTCCTTTCCGTCCTGGCGAAGACGGGACGCAGGCAGGTGATCCTGGCGGGCATGGAAACCCACGTCTGCGTCTACCAGACCGCGCTGGACCTCCTGAACGCGGGCTACGAGGTATTCGTGCTGGACGACGGCGTGTCCTCCCGGTATCCGCACAACCACCGCAGCGGCATCGAGGCCATGCGGGACGCCGGGGTACGGCTCGTGCCGATGGAAACCGCGGTGTTCCAGCTCCTGAAGGTGGCGGCGACCCCGGAGTTCAAGAAGATCTCGTCCCTTTTAAGATGAAGCGGCTCCTTTTCGTTCTCGCGATCCTGGCCGCTTATTCCCTGCCCGCGGACGCCGCGCGGCAGGTCGTCGCCCTCTTCCCTCCGGAAGTCCTTCCCGCGACGGGAGACAACGTCCTGCTCCCCGCGGTCCCTATCCTCGAGAAGGCGCTTAAAGAGAAGCTGGGGGAACGGTTCGACGTGCGGTCCCCCGCCTCCCCGATCCCGGAGAATACGGAGGAGGCCCGTCGGGGAAAGGCGAGGTCGCTCGGCGCTTCCTACATCGTCGGGGGGACCCTTTCCCGGATCGGGAAAGGGGTGACGCTCGACGTGACGCTGGCGCCCGTTGAGGATCCCGGGAAGGGGAGGACCGTAGTCGTATCGGACCGCCTGGAGGACCTTCCTGCGGGCTCCGAGCGATACGTCTCCCTGTTCCGCGGCCTGGGCTCGGAAGCGGCCCGCCGGATGAGCGACCTCTTCTTCGGTACGGGAGGGCATGGAGGAAGCGGCGTCCTCCGCTTCGACGGGACGATCTCCCGGAGCTCGGCCATTCCCGGGGAAGTGGTGTCCGTCGCGATGTCCGACCTCGACCGGGACGGGAAAATGGAGGTCGCGGCCGCCTACGATTCCGGGATCGTGGTCTACGGGCTGGAAGGGGACGATCTCCGGGAGGAGGCGCGGATTCCCGAAGCGGGGCCCGGGCTGTTCCACCTGGACGCGCGGGACATCGACCGGGATGGAGTGGCGGAGATCCTGTCGGTGCGGTTCGCGGGTAGCAAGGTCCTGTCCGATATCTGGCGCTACGACGAGAAGGGTGGCTACCGCCGGATCGCGTCCGACCTTCCGTTTATCCTGCGGACGGCCGATCTCGGCCCCGAGGGGATCGTCCTCCTGGGTCAGGAAACCGATCCCGCCAGGATCTACCGGGGGCCGGTCAACCGGATGACGTTCGATCCGTCCGGCTCGGTGGCTGTCAGCAACCGGGACGGCGCCCTGCCGCTCCCGGAAGGGACCTTCATTCTGGCGTTCACCCCGCTCCGCTGGAAGGACGAGATCCGGTACGCCGTCCTGTCGTCGAGGGATCGTATCGTCTACCTCGATTCGGCGGGGAAGGAGCTGTGGGAGGGGCTGGATGCGTTCGCGGGGACGGACGTGGCGCTGCCGGCGATGCAGGGGAAGCTCCGCCTCCCGGTG
>JBFLWB010000156.1 GCA_040758155.1 Thermodesulfobacteriota bacterium | reverse complement strand
CGGAGCCATCGATCCACTTCCGTGTTCATCCGTATATTGCCGTGATTGAACTGGGACGTGGCGTTCAGGATCACCTCGAACGCGACGACCGCCGCCGCGGACGGGCCGATCAGAGCGATCGCCGCCAGCTTGATGCCGGTGGAGACGAGGATCTCGATGGGGTGGAATCGGTTGCCGGTGGTGACGTCGATGTCTAGATCGGTGTGATGCATCCGGTGCAGTCGCCAGAAGACCGGGAGAAAATGGGACAGCACATGCTGGAGATAGATGACGAAATCGAGGGCGATGACCGCCAGGGCGATCTCGATCCAGTTCGGGAAATCGACCCGGTTCAGGATCCCCCAGCCGAGTTCCTGCGCCATGAGCGCCATGCCGGCGGGCAGCAGAGGAACGAGCAGGCGGACCGCCATCGTATCGATGGCAACGATGGCCAGGTTTGCGGCCCAGCGCCTGGATTTCCTGTCGGTCAGCTTCCGGCGGGGAGCTGCCGCTTCCCAGGCGGCAACGGCCGCAAGGACGACCAGAAAAGAGGCAAGGCGGATCGCCGGTTCGCCGTTCATGTCTATTCCCCCCGGACCGTTCCTCGTGAGCGGCACGCCCGTGTTCCAGCATCGGAAAGATGCATCGCCCGCGGGTCGGAGCGCCCCTCGACGCATGCGTAAATGCAGGGATGGCGGGCGACCTATCGCGGGATCGAATAGTGCCGTTTCACTGCGTCCTTCAACCAACCCGGAACGAATCGATTGAAACCCAGTTCCCTGCAACGTTCGATATACGGCGGCAGCAGAGCGTTGACGGGAACGGACAACACCTTGGGCCACAGCGCGACGCAGAGTCTTCTGAAGAGCTCCGGACGGTCGTGGTCTCTATACTTTTCGTCCACTGAAAGCATGTCCATCAGGAGTTGCCGGCAGTTGAAAAGCGCAAGTGCTTCCTGGGCGATATCCCATTCGAGCTGCACCACCGCCACAAAGTTACCTGCCCAATGTTCCCAATAGAAGAGATCAAGAACATTGACATTCTCCAGATTCCGCGCATCCGACAACCAGTCCTCCCAGGCACCGACGACGAACTTGTTTGCCTTGAACTCGTCCTGATACTGCCAGGAATGAAAGTGCACCAATGTCAGAGGTGTAACAGGCTGGTTCGCGGGGACTCGAAAACGTACGCGCGCGATTTCCGCCGCGTTCCCGGTTACGCGGACGGGCCCCGGCCGGAGAGAATGAAAAACGCCCTGCGCCATCCTGCCCTGTAATTCGTGCGCACAAGTCACATTGCTTGTGTATATTTCCTTGAAATCGGGATCCATGGTTTCCGGATAGTCGACCATGATGTGTTTGATCCCGAGCTTGCCTGCAAGCTTGGGCGGATTTATTTCGTCGGGACTGCCGCGCCATCGTCGCAGGGTGAAACACTCGATCTTCCTGGAAATATCCCGTGATGACGCGAGAACCACCCGGGAGTCCCAACCTGAAGAAAGGGATAGTGTCAGCTCGAAGCGCCGGTCCGCGGCTTTCATCAATCCCCGAAGTTGATCGCCGACTTTCTGCACAGCCCGATCCGGATCGAGCCTCCCCAGGGGTCGGTCCGGCCAGAAGCGGCGGGCAACACCGCTCTGGAGATCAAGAACGTGATTCGGGAGCAGATGACTTATCTCCCGATACGGCGTGCGGTCGGCGGGCCAAAGATACTCATCCCACAATTGATAGGCCTGGGAATTGATGCAGCGCGTGACGGCTTCCGGATCCATTTCCAATCCCAGAATGCCGGCTATTGCCCCGGGCTGGGAGGCGCACCATATCCCCCCCCGGATCCGTCCGTTGGTGTAGACCGCTTGACGCAGCCCCATCGGATCGTTCAGGAGCCATGTTTCCTCCCCGTTCGACGCCACAAGAATCCACCTGCCCCCGTAAGGACAGGTGAGTTCCGGAAACAACGACATTCGATTGCGATGAGAAAGTTCCCGCGCCAGGGAGCCGACGATATGCCGATCATCGCGCTCCGGGCGAGACGGATCCAGGATGTAGCCGAGCAAGGTGACCTGCCATCCGTCGCAATCCTCCTGCACGACCGGCAGATCCGGGCTTACGGTGAACCGCAGTTCACTCCTTCCGGCAACAACATGATGGCGCCACCCCTCGAGTGACTCTGCATGGCGGGGGCCCAAAAGAAACTGTCTTCGAAGGTAGAGACGTCGTCTTTGGTACTTCCCGTCGCCTTCCTTCATATTGGTTCTCTTCCGGCGATGACACGCCCGGACGTGCTCAAACGACGGTTCGCGCCGTTTCCCGCTCAATCCACATGTTAAAACGTTCCCTCCCCCGCGGCAAGGATAACACCCTTCGAGGAGGAGCGTTCGATCTGGTATCTTTGGGAATCATGCGCGTGGAACCGAACGCCCGGTGGCGCATCCTTCTTCCGGTCATCCTGCTGGCCGCGGCCGCCGCGCTTCCCGCCTGCCGGGGGACGGACGGGCGCCTGAAACGCGCCGTTCCGGAGCCGTCCCCGGTCCGGGAAGCCCCGACCGTGGTGACGGTGCGGCCGGTCGAGATCGACGACGTCCTCTACAATCCGGGGATGGGGCTGGCCGATTTCCATTTCGGGGCGGGATGGGGAATACCGCCACCCTCCATCGAAAGCTATCCGCGCCAGACCGTCGCCTACTTCCGGTGGACCTGGAACCGGCTCGAGCCGTCCGAGGGGCGGTACAACTTCGCCCTCGTGGACAACGTGATCCGTAGGGCGCGGTCCAAGGGGGAGGCCCTCGCCTTCCGGATCATGAGCGTGTACAAGGGCTCCACGCCGAAGTGGCTGCTCGAAAAGGGGGTCGCGTCCGTCGCGGTCGGCGGGGACGCCTTTCCCGATCACAACGACCCGGTGTTTCTCGATTACCACGAGCGGCTCGTCAAGGCGTTCGGCCGCCGGTACGCGGGGTCGCCGGAGATCGATCACGTGGACATCGGCACGGTCGGCTGCTGGGGGGAATGGAACACTGCCTGCTGCCAGGGCGAGGCGAAGAATATCTGCCGGAAGTACTACCCCACGGCGGAGAACCGGCGCCGCATCGTCGACTGGTACTTCCGGTATTTCCCGGACACGCCGCTCGTGATGCTCCAGGGGGGGCCCGTCGAGTACGCCGCCTCCCGGGGGGCCGGCTGGCGCGGGGACTGCTTCGGAGACTACGGGATCTTCGGACCGAAGTGGAACCACATGGACGACGTGTACGGCCGAACCGTCCGGATCCCGGCGGTCCGCGACGCGTGGAAGAAGGGGCCGGTGCAGTTCGAAACGTGCGGAGTCATGAGGAACTGGTACGACCGGGGATTCGACATCGACCGGATCCTCGAGAAGGGGCTGGAGTGGCACGTATCGGTGCTGAACGCGAAGTCCTCGCCCGTGCCGGCCGCGTGGCGCCCGAAAGTCCTCGAGTTCCTCAAGAAAGCCGGGTATCGCTTCGTGCTGCGGGAGCTCTCCCATCCCGCCCGGACGCCCCCCGGCGGTTTCCTGGCCGTTCGGTCCCTCTGGGAGAACAAGGGAGTTGCACCCGTCTATCATCCGTGGCCGCTTGCGTACCGGATCCGGGCAGGCGGAACCGACAACGCGGCGGCGTCCTGGAGAAGCTCCGCGGACCTCCGGAAATGGCTGCCGGGGACCCACGAAGTCGAAGACCTCCTCCAGATCCCGGCCGGCGTACCTCCCGGCACCTACTCCCTGGACGTAGCGGTCCTGTCGGAAGACGGCGCCTCGGCGCACGTCGATCTCGCCATCGAAGGGAAGCGGCCGGACCGGTGGTATCCCGTCTCCTCGGTCGCGGTTCCGTCCCGGGAGCTCTTGCGAGTTCCGACTGAATCCCCATTTATTAAGCCCCTTCCCGTTGCGTCACCGGGATGGTAGGGTATGCAGGACCCATGTTCCGAGGGGGGGCGTCATGAATGCCATGACCTGGATGGACCGGCTGGGGGAATCGTACCTGCTCGTCAGGCGGAGGTACGTGTCCACAATTTCCGGCCGCCGCACGTTCCGGATCCTCTTCTCGAAGAAGGACGACTGGGAGCCCGCCATCCGCAAGGACTTCCGGTACACGCGGCACGAGCTGACCTTCGACGACATCACCGCCGAAAACGTCAAGCGGCACGATCTCATCGTCCCCATCGCCATCGAAGACATCCTCTTCCTCGACGGGATCCGGGAGCTGGTCCGGAACAACCCGATCCCCATCCCCTCGGCGGAGAGTGTGCGGCTTTGCGACGACAAGTACCGGTTCAACAAGGCGATGATCGAGAGCCGGTTCGCGGTCCTGATCCCGAAGATGGGCAGGAGCCTGCTCTACCCCTACATTCTGAAGAAGCGGTCCGACGGCTTCGGCGCAAACTCGCATATCATCACCTGCCGGGAGCAGGAGGACGCGCTGCGCGAGAAGGTCGAGAGCGAGGAGTACTTCTGCCAGGAGATCGTCCGCGGAGACAGGGAGTACACCACGCACATGCTCATCCGCGAAGGGAGGACGGTCTGCCACATCAACCTGGAGTTCGCTTACGACCGGGATATGTATATCAAGGGGCCCGACAAGCCGGTCGCCATCTCCCGGACGGAGTGCCCGTACCTCGACCTCTTCGGATCCATCCTGCGGCACATCGGCTTCGAAGGCCTGTGCTGCTTCAATTACAAGGTCGCCGGCGGCCGGCCGATGCTCATCGAGATCAATCCCCGCTTCGGCGCCAGCCTGAGCGCGCACTTCTTCTCGTTCGTCCGACGGCTCTCCTGAATTATCCGGAGAAATCAGGGACCCCATGGAAAATGTCAGGAAGTGGTTTCCGGCGTTGCCGATACCGGCGGATCTCCCGGCGTTGCTGCTGAAAACGTACCTGCCGCCGTTCGCGTTCTTCTCGATGTTCGTGGTTCTGCGGTTCTCCCGGGACATTCCGCTCTACTATTTCACGAAAGATCCGCTCGCCCTTGCGGAAGCTCCTTTCTACTACGGCATCCTCTCGAACGCCGGGATCCTTCTGTGGTGCTCCGCGGCGGTGTTGTGCTTTTTCTGCAGCTTCGCCCTGGGAAAAAAAGACAACGAGTTCCGGTCCTATCTCCTGCTTTCGGGAATCGTAACGACGGTCTTGATGACCGACGACATGCTGCAGGTCCATGAGCACATCTTTCCGAATCTTCTGCAGATCGGAGAAACGTGGGTGCAGCTTTCCTACTTCCTGATGATCGGGGCTTACAGCGTCGTATTTTTCAGAAAGATCGTGAAAACGAATTTCCTGTTCCTGATTTTCGCCTACATGTTCTTCGCGTTGTCCATGTACTCGGATACGCTCCCTCACGGGGCGTCGGGCCACTTCTACATCGAGGACGGATCCAAGTTTT
Source organism: Thermodesulfobacteriota bacterium (assembly GCA_040758155.1). NCBI lineage: Bacteria > Pseudomonadati > Thermodesulfobacteriota > Thermodesulfobacteriota bacterium. Next base: position 2,021 of record JBFLWB010000156.1, on the reverse strand, counting down.
TCGGGATCTTCAGCTGGTTCGCCTATTTTCTGCAACTGTGCTCGAAGCTGGTTGCGGAACGGGCCCGGCCGGTCTCCTGAAGGCATCGACGCGAAGGCGAGGATCCGGATGACCGGGGGCCGGGGGATCAGGAACCGCCGGCGGTGACCTTCGCCCTCTTCCCGGCCGCGTCATATGTGAACGTCGAATCGCTCCCGGATATGAAGAACAGGCTGTAGGACCCGGTCGTATCGGCGCTGAAATCGTCCAGGAATCCAGGCTCCATCCGGATGTTGTCGTAGTACGCGTCCTGGTCCGAGGTCCACACCTCGAAGTAGACCAGCGGATTGGACTGATCGTTCGAGGAAAGGGTCGCCGTGCCTCCGAACGCTTCGACGGTGGCCTGCGACTGGTCCATCGTGATCCGGATCGCGTACGAGCCCCCTTGGGAATACGGGTGCGTGAACTCCGCGCTGTCGACCACGACCCCCCTGCGGACCTTGATGAAGGATCCCCGGGTCGGATCCGACGCGCTCCGGGTCGAAAACTCGAAATAGGTCGTGGGCGTGTCCATGATGCGGATGGCGATATGCCCGCCGTCGCCATGCTCGGCGATGGGGTGGAAGTCGATGGTGAACACCCCCGAACCGCCGTACGAGGTGAACATCTTGCTGAAGATGATCCCCTGGCTCGGTTCCTCACCGGCCGGCGTGGTGAAGCAGAGGATCTCCCCGCTCGAGCTCCCGTTGGCGTTGGAGGCCACCACACGATAATAGTAGGTTGTGGACGGAGTAAGGTCGTCTACAGGGACGGCCATCGCGACATCCGAGGTCCCGCTTCCGACCGGTTGCTCCCCGACCTCCCGCGCCCCGGCCAGCCCGGAATCGACGCCGATGACGATGCGCGCGGTCGTCGCCAGCCCGTTCGGGTTCACTGTTGCATTGAGCGTGGCCGATCCGGCGGAAACGCCGGTCGGCTCCAGCGTCGACGCCGTCGGCGCATCCGCTTCCGCGGTCGTGAAGCCGGCGATCGCGCCGTAGGTCGTCCCGGCCGGATTGACCGCCACCAATCTGTACCGATATGTGGTGGCCGGCGCGAGTCCGGAAAGCGCCGCCGCCACCGGGACACCCGCAGTGCCGCTGCCGATCGCGTTGTCCGCCGTCGGGGTCGCATCGGCAAGGGACGGGCTCGTTCCCCACTGGAAATAGGCGACGGTCGCCAGCCCTTTCGGATCGGCGACGCCGTTGAGCGTGGCCGCGCCGGCGGCGATGCCGGTGGCGCCCAGCGTCTGCACCGACGGCGGCGAATACGCCACCTCCGTCGTGAAGCTCTTTATGGAACCGTAGCTCGTCCCATAGGGATTCGTCGCCACCAACCGGCAGTAATACACGGTGGACTGGGACAGGCCGGAAAGGGAGGCGGAAACCGAAACGCCGGTAGAGCCGCTGCCGACCGCGTTGTCGACCGTCGGGGTCGCGTCGGCCAGAGTAGGGCTCGTTCCCCATTCGAAATGAGCGGTCGTCGCCGGCCCGTTCGGGATGACGTTCCCGTTGAGCGTGGCCGCGCCGGACGTGATTCCGGTCGCATCCAGCGATTGGACCGTGGGAGCGCTTGCCGGGGTCGCCGTTGTGAAACCCTGGATCGCGCCGTAGGTCGTCCCGGCCGCATTCGTCGCCACCACCCGATAGTAATACGTGGTGGAAGAGGCCAGTCCGGTGAGAGAGGCCGTGAACGAAGCATCCGACACGCCGTTCCCCACCGACTGGTCCGGTGTCGATACGGCGCCTGCCATGCCGGCGTTCTCGCCCCACTCGAAATGGACGGTGGTGGCTTGCCCGTTCGGGTTCACGCTCCCGTTAAGGATCGATGCATTCGCGGTGGTGCTTGTGGCCGCCATGGTGGTCGCCAGAGGTATCTGGTCGTTTTGTCCTGCGGCAGGGCTTCCTCCTCCGCCGCAACCGGCCAGGAAAACGGGAAGGACCAGGAAAAGGATCCGGAGAGTCGCAGGGACCTGTTTGGGGGCAACCATTTGCGTTCATTTT
>JBFLWB010000155.1 GCA_040758155.1 Thermodesulfobacteriota bacterium | reverse complement strand
GTGCCCTCGGTCGCGACGCCTTGGAGTGCCGCCAAGGAGGGCGGTATGCCGCGGAGGCCAGGGATGGCCGGGAGCGGCCCACGCCCGTCTCCACCGCCTCGCTACGGACGCTGGTGAGAAATGCGGGCCAGGATGTCCAGCTTCCTGTCGTACACGGCGGTCCGCACTTCCATCATACCCAGCATCGTGTGGAAGAGGTTGTCGTGGGAGAACCTTCCCTTCGCCCTCTCCCGCAGCGCGCGCCGGTCGATCTTGAACGAATCGCCGAACCACATGACGGCGGGGACGTGCGTCTGGGCTTCGGGAGCCATGAAATACGGGAGGCCGTGCAGGTAGATCCCGTTCTCTCCGAGCGACTCGCCGTGGTCGCCCATGTAGACCATCGCGGTCTCGAACGCTCCCGAATTCCGCTTGAGGAGGTCGATGACGCGGGACAGGAAATAATCCGTGTACAGGACGGCGTTGGCGTAGGCGTTCTCGATCTGCTCGTCCGTGCATTCCTCGAGTTGATTCGACCGGCATACCGGCTGGAACCGCTCGAATTCCGCGGGGTAGCGCTTGTAGTACGCGGGACCGTGGTTCCCCATCTGGTGCAGCACGATCAGGATGTCCCCCCGGTCCGTCCGGTCGATGTACTCCTGCAGCCCCGACAGCATCCCCTCGTCCCTGCATTCCACGTCGCACAACGGGTTCGCCTCCGGACCCTGGAAATTCTCGTACAAAACCCTGTCCGCCACCCCCTTGGACGAGGAGTTGTTGTCCCGCCAGAGGACGTGGACCCCCGCGTGGGTCAGCACGTCGAGGAGGTTTTCCGTCTCATGGGCCTTCTTCACGGTGCATTCCTCCCGCGGGAAAACGGAGAACATGCAGGGGACGGATACCGCCGTCGACGTGCCGCAGGAGTAGAACTGCGGGAAGTTTACGATTTCCTCTCCGGAAAGCAGCGGGTTGGTCTGCTTGACGTACCCGTTCAGCGAAAACCGGTCCGCGCGGACCGCCTCGCCGACCACCAGGATGACCAGCTCCCTGTCCGTATCGGACGCCGGAATATCGGCATCGGCGCCGATCGCCTTCGGAGCGCGCGCTTCCGCCTTCACGGCGCCGCGGGAATACTTGACGGTCGATCGCATCCATTGGATCGGGTTGGCATAAAGCCGGAGCGGCTTGTGCTCCCGGAAAAACGATGCGTAGTTCCTGGAGAAGCCCAGCACGACAGCAAGGGCGACGACAACCGTCATCGTCATCCACTTGATGTTCGACAGGGTGTCCGATTTCAGCGAGCCATGCCGAATTTTCGTCCTGTAGATCAGCAGCGACGGCAGCACGCCCAACAGGAAAAAATGGGCGAACAGCTTGGGATTCAACAGATCCCTCGCCTCGGCCCGGTTGGTCTGGGCTGCGTTCCGCAGCATGTCGGCGTCGATGACGACGTTGAAGGCGTTCATGAAATAACTTGCGATCGACGAGGCCAGCAGGGCGAAGATCAACACCGGTTTGAGCGTGTACCGCGTGGCGAGGGGAAGAAGGATCAGGGCGGTGGCGCACGCCAGCACCAGGCAGAGCGAGAGAAGGAAAGGCAGCCTTCCCCACGACAACGGATATACGGCGATCACGTTCCGGAAGAATGCGAAATTGAGGAATACGGCGAAAAATGCCGACGTCAGGACGACCAGGCGGGGAGCCGTCGTCTTCCAGGATTTCATCGCTTCGCTCCCGGCCTTCATGTTCTTTCCCTACATAGATGCAGATTCATGCCCAACGGTTCCTTCTCCCGGATCTGCGGTACATTATTGAGCGCCGGAGGTGGTTTTTCATGGAACTGAAGCGGAAGCTCGGCCTCTTTCCCGTAACGAACATCGTCGTCGCCAACATGATCGGCGCAGGGATCTTCACCACCAGCGGCCTGCTCATGGGCGACCTCGGCGACCCGATCCTGATGCTTTCCCTGTGGGCGGTCGGCGGCGTCATCGCCCTGTGCGGAGCGCTATCCTACGGCGCGCTGGGCGCCGCCATGCCGCACGCCGGCGGGGAGTACGCCTTCCTCTCCCGACTCTACCATCCGCTCCTCGGCTTCCTCGGCGGGTGGACTTCCTTCGTCGTCGGGTTTTCCGCGCCGATCGCCGCCTCCGCGATCGGGTTCAGCGAGTATTTCCTTCGGGCGATCCCGCCGTCGTCCTTTCCGGGCGATCCCGCGATCCTGAAAAAGCTGCTCTCCGTCTTCGTGATCGCGCTCTTTACCGCCGTCCACCTGCGGGGGATCGGATTCGGCGCGCGGGTCCAGAACGTCCTGACCGTCCTGAAAGGAGCGCTGATCGCCGGACTGATCCTGGGCGGCTTCCTGCTCGGTACGGGCAGCGCCGGCCACTTTTCCCGGCGGGAGCCGTTCGCCTTCACCTTCGAGGGATGGAAGACGGCGGGCCTTTCCCTGATGTGGATCCTGTTCGCCTACAGCGGCTGGAACGCCTCGACCTACATCGGCTCGGAAATCCGGGAGCCGCGGAAAACGCTCCCCCGGTCGCTCCTGCTCGGGACCGGCGTGGTGACGGCGCTGTATCTCCTGATCAACGTCGTATTCGTCTACGCGATCCCTCCCGAGGAGATGAAGGGCGTCATCGCCGTCGGCGGGCTGGCCATGGGGAAGCTCTTCGGCCGCTCCATGGATGCCGTGTTCTCGCTCCTGGTCTCCTTCGCCCTGTTCTCCTCGCTGAGCGCCTTCCTCATCCTCGGGCCAAGGGTGTACTACTCCATGGCGAAGGACCGGCTGTTCTTCCGGGAGCTCGCCCTCGTGGACCCGTCGACCCGGGCCCCCCGCCGGGCGATCGCCCTGCAGGGAGCCGTCTCCTCGGCAATGGTGCTGACGGGGACGTTCGACCAGATCCTGACCGTGATGGGATTTGCGCTCGGCATCTTCCCGCTGTTCGCCGCGGCCGGAGCGCTACGGCTCCAACCGTCGCCGGATACCGGGACGATGTTTCCCGGCTACCCGTGGGCGCCGGCGCTCTACCTCGCCGCAGGGAGCGGCATCCTGCTCCTCTCGTTCCTTCAGCGCCCGGCGGAGTCGACGCTGGCGATCCTGTGCGTGCTGGCGGGCGTCCCGGTGTATTACCACTTCAAGAAGGACAGTAAATAAAAAATCCCTCCCCCCGCATGGGGGGGAGGGATCGGATGGAACGGGCTGTCCCGGAGTGCTACGGCGCAGCCGGTACGGCGGCCTGGCCTTCGGCATTCCTGGCGGGGATGCGCGTCAGCACCTCGGGATCGCCTTCCGGAATAAAGATCTCGGGATGGTCGAAGGGGGCCGACTCGGCGACGACTCTCGGGTCGGTCAGCGACCTCAGGAATGCCATCAGCGCGTCGTGCATGGTTTCCGTCTCCAGCCCCCTGCCCCGCAGGAGCGGGTTCCCCTGGCCGACGATCGGGTCGAGGTTGTGAATGTTTTCCAGGGGGAAGTTCCCGCCCCGGACGTAGAGATCCACCACGTCCTCCAGCGACCTGAGACTGCCGTTGTGGAAAAAGGGAGCGGTCAGCGCCACGTTGCGCAGCGTCGGGATTTTAAAGGAGCCGATATCGTTGACGGGCATGTTGTCGGGAAGGGAAAGATCGAGGATCGGCGTCTCGAAGGGAAGCTTCCCCTTCCGATCCAGCACCGACAGGGCCGAAAACGACAGGGGGATGGGCTGGCCGGTCAGCGGATTGATGAAAGGAGTGACGCCCCCCCTGCCGGGGTCGTCCGAGTTCGGCACCGCGGATGTGTTGATGAATCCCTCGTCATAGATGGACATGAGGCCGTCGGCCGTGAACATCGCCTCGATCGTCGCGTTCAGGAAGTTGTTCGTGAACCCGACGTTCGCAACCGAGGCGGTGGTGAATTCGATCCCGATGTGGCACACGGTGCAGTTGCCGATGCCGCTGAACAGTCCGAACCCGAACTTTTCCATGTCGTTCAGGGCGTTCGCGTCGCCTGCCAGCCAGTGGTCGAAGGGGGTCTGATCCGAAACCAGGGTCGACTCGTAGAGCTGAACGGCGAGCCCGAAGAAGAGGGAGAAATTGGCCTCCATCTGGGTGAATCCGTCCGGAGTGGTAGAGGAGGAATTCCACAGATTCGGCTGGAAGGCGTCCTCGATCATCTTGCGGTATGTGATATTGAGTCCCTTGACGTCGGTGATGGTTCCGTCCTGCCGGACCGACGCCTTGGAGATCGGCCCGAGAATGCTGTCGCCGGGGTGGACGAGCTGCTTGCCGAGCGGGGTCAGGGTCAGCATCTTCCTGCCGATGTCCGGGAAAGTGCGGCCCCGGGCGGACATTTCGACGTCGTCGACCGGCGGTCCCGTGGCCTGGGAGGCGAGGCTCGCGAACTGGATGACGACCGGCCGCTTCACCAGCCCCTCCCCCGCGTCGTTGAACCAGACGCCGGCGTTCGGATCGGCGGGGCCGAACGGATTTTCGCCGTTGAAGAGGAAGTTCGCCCGGCCGTCCCAGAAGTTGGTGAAGTTGAACACCGCGTTGATCACGGAGGGGGTATTGCGCGCCGTCACCTGCCGGACGTTGTTGAACGGAGCGCTGCTGTCGGCGTGGTGGAAGATCGGGTCCTGCAGGGGCGTCACCTGATCCACCGCCGAGCCGGGGACGACGGCCACGAACTGGCTCATGCGGACTCCCTGGGAACCGACGACGTCGTTGGTGTCGCGAACGATGGCGTCGGACTGCTGGTGGCCCGGGTACGTCCGCTCGTGCAGCAGCGAGTCTTCCGGCAGCATGGCGTAGTTCGGCCCGAACTGGGGGAAATCGTACCCCCCGGTGCGGTTGTTGCCGAACAGGGTGTCGCCGGCCCTGGTTCCCGGATTGAGCGTGTTCTTCTTGCGGATATCGGTGCCGGCGCTGAAATGGCAGGTCGCGCAGGCCACGATTCCGTCGCTGCCGACCTGCATGTCCCAGTACAGCGCCTTGCCGAGCCGGATGGCCGCGACCTTGTTCCTGACGAACAGCGCCAGGTTCGGCGGCTCGGGAATCACCGTCTGGTTCAGCGGGTTAAGAATGGGAGGCGGCACCACAAAGACTACATTGTCGTCAAAACTTCCGGCGAGGAGGGGGAAGGGATCCGAGGCATTGAGGATGCCGTCGCCGTCGTCATCGTCGTCCCGGACGAGGCCGCAGGTCGCCAATTGCGGATCGGTGCCGGTGCGGGGATTCGTCCCGCCGGGCTTGCCGTCCCGGTCGATGTCATCGGCGGCCCACCGGCAGGTGGGAAATGCATCCTGGTTGTTGCCGACACCGTCGCCGTCGATGTCGGGGTCGATGTTGTCGGCTACATTGTCGCCGTCCAGGTCCGCGGAAGGCGGGGGAGTTACGCCGCCCCCGGGGACGGAGCCGCCGCCACCGCCGCTGCCGCAGCCTGTCAGGGTCAGAACGGTCACGAGGGACAGGACCACGAACAGCAACAGGGCCGGCTTCATCATCTTTTCCATCGGGCACTCCCCAATATGTTTAATTTCCGATCATCCCCGAACCATCGTCCGCCCGGGGCGGCTGGTGATTATATTTGAGCAAGAAGGATGCCACGCGATAAGTGCCCGTTTCATAAATATTTTCCCTGGAGATAATTTGTTAAAAATGTCAGGTATTTACATTTTTATTAATAATTATTGAGGCAGCCCATTTCCCCGCTCACCCGCCGTAGCTGTGCAGCCCGGACAGGACAAGATTGACGCCAAGATAGCAGAACAACGTAGCCGCGAAGCCCGCGATCGAAAGCACGGCCGCCCGCTTCCCGTGCCAGCCCCGCGTGATCCGCGCGTGGAGGAACGCGGCGTATACCAGCCACACGATCAGCGACCAGGTCTCCTTCGGGTCCCAGGACCAGTACGTCCCCCATGCGAAGTTCGCCCACGCGGCTCCCGTGATGATCCCCGCGGTGAGCATCGGGAACCCCCAGACGATCGCCCGGTAGACGAGATCGTCGAGAACCTTTATCGACGGGAACAGGGCGAGGATGCCAGTCGCCGCGCTATCGCCCCCGCGCCTTTCCTTTAAAAGGTACATTACCGCGACGCCGGCGGAAACCGCGAACGCCGCGTAGCCCGCAAAGCAGGTGATAACGTGGGCATGCAGCCAGTACGACTGCAGCGCCGGAACCAGCGGCTGGATCCCGCTCTCGATCGTGAAGGCGTACGCCATCGTCAGGAAGGCGATCGGGACCACGAACGCGCCGAAGGAGCGGCTTTCGTATTTCCGCTCGACGAACAGGTAGATCATGTTGATGGACCAGGCGAAGAATACCAGCGACTCGTAGAGGTTGGTCACGGGGATCCGCCCGATCCCCATCCGGTACGACTCGATCCAGCGGACGCCGAGGGCGGCCGTGGATACCACCGCCGCGGCCATGCAGATCCATGTGCCCACCCGGGCGAGGAACTCCTTCCTCCCGTAAAGGGCGGCGACATATGAGCCCGTCGCCGTGCCGAACAGGAGGGTCGTCAGGTCGAAAAGCTGAACGTTGATCGTATTCATGCGGGGATCTCCTTGGCGTTGTCGGGAGTTTCCTTGCGGATCTCCGCCACCACGGCGGCGAAGGCCTTCTCGAACGCCGGACGGTTCCGGTTCGCGGTCCCGCCCGCCGTGACGTGCACTTTCCCTCCGGGCCCTTCGGACAGGCGGACCCAGATGCGCCGGTGGGAAACGAAGAAGGAGAGCATCATCCCGGCCGTCAGCAGCAGGCAGCCGAGCCACACGACGTTCACGCCGGGATCCTTCGCCACCTGCAGGCCCGTATACATCCGGGGGGTCAGCCCGCCGAAGAAGAACCGCAGCGAATCGTTGCGGAGCCGCTCCTGCTCCGGAGCGTTCTGCAGGAGCCACACCTCCGCGGGCGCCTGCCCGGGCTTCTCGATCACCACCTGGAGGGCCGGCCCTTTCCCCAGAAGGTTCTCCTCGTAGTTCACGCCGCGGACGGTGCCGTACCCCTCGATCCCGACCGGCTCGTTCGCTCCCAGCAGGTAGTTGCCTACCGGCGTGCCGTCCGGGCGCTGCACGGCGACCCGGGCTCCCGCACCCGCCTCCCCGTAGCCGGACTGGTAGAACCAGATCCCTTTATAGACGAGGGGATCGTTCACCGTGATCGTCTTGCGCATCACTTCCCGGCCGTTCTCGATGACGCTGAGGTCCGACGAGTACTCCTTGGGCTGCCCGTTCGGGTACGTCTCCATCCAGAACCGGTTGTTGCGCACCGAGAAAGGCAGGTCCATGTGCACCTTTCCTCCCCGGATGTCGATGTGGGAGCCTTCCGCCCCGTCCGACAGGCTCAGATACGACTTGAAGCCGAATATGTTCCCGATGATGGCGCCGACGAAGATGATCACGATGCCGGCGTGGGTGGCGTACGCGCCGAACCGGGAGGAAACGCCCTTCTCGGCGTACAGGTGCACCGCGCCGCCTTCCTCCGTGACTTCGGGTGCGGAGAAGGCCCGGCCGAGGGCTTCCCGGTACGTTTCCGCCCATTGCGCAACCTCGCCCTTGCTCTTCCACCGCTCCACCCGGCCCAGCGATTTCTCGGCCGCCTCGTCCAGCGTCCGCTTCGGGTTGCGGACCGTCCGGATCGTCCGAGGCAGGCGGTCGATCGTGCAGCAGGTGAGATTCACCGCGAACAGGCACAGAAGGAACAAAAACCACCAGGAATGATACATGTCGAACACGTTCAGGCGGTTCATCAGATTGAACGCCCAGTCCTCATATACCTGCTGATACTTCTCCAGCGGCTGGTTCTGCTCGACCACCGTGCCCACGATGGAGGCGACGGCCAGCAGAATGAGGGTCCAGATCGCCAGCTTCAACGAAATCAGAAAATCCCACAGCTCCGATAAAAACGGTTTTCCCTGCCTGCGGCCGGCGGCTTCGGGCACGGGAACACGGCCGGATCGAACGTCCGTAGCGGTATCCATCGATTCTCCTTACATTCCGTGAATATGGGTTGAACGTGACGGAACGGGAAAGCGGTTACGCGATCTGCTCGGGGGGACGCAGGAACGGGAGGGATGGCGCTTCGTAGCGCGTCTTGTGCTCCACGATCGCCAGCTTCAGCGCGCGGTCCCCGCGGGAAAGGCATGCGAGGGACGTCCCTATATACGCGGACGATCCGAACCCGCAGCTCCCGCAGGAATCGCAATCGGCCTGCCCCGGAACGGGCATGGACAGGATCAGCGCGATGAATGCAAGCATGAGACCGAGAGAGTTTCTTCTTGCGAGCATTTATCGATTATAACCGCTCCCCGGGGGAAACGCGAAAAAAATTCGCTCGAGGAACCGGCTCGGGAGCCGGCCGTAGCCCGCACGAGAAATGCAGCTATCCCTTCCGGGCTTTGAAGAGCTCGTCCAGCTTCCGCTCGAAAGCATGATACCCGATCCGCTCGTACAGCTCGTCGCGGGTCTGCATGGAGTCGACCGCCGACCGCTGGGTGCCGTCCCGGCGCAGCGCCGCGTACACGTTTTCGGCGGCGCGGTTGGCGGCGCGGAACGCGGAGAGCGGGTAGAGGGCGATCGCGACGCCGGCGGAGCGCAGCTCCTCCACGGTGAACAGCGGCGTGGCGCCGAATTCGGTGATGTTGGCCAGCACCGGCGCCTTCACGGCGTCCACGAACTTCCGGTACATGGCGAGGCCGGTGACGGCCTCCGGGAAGATCATATCCGCCCCCGCCTCCACGTAGGCCGCGGCCCGCTCGATCGCGGCGGCCGGCCCTTCCGACGCGAGGGCGTCCGTGCGGGCCATGATCACGAAGGCCTCGTCCGTGCGGGCGTCGACGGCGGCCTTGATGCGGTCCACCATCTCGTGCAGGCCGACGATCTCCTTGTTGGGCCGGTGACCGCAGCGCTTGGCCCCTGCCTGGTCCTCGATGTGCATGCCGGCGGCGCCCATCCGGATCATGGTCCGGGTGGTGCGGGCCACGTTGAAGGCGGAGGGGCCGAACCCGGTGTCCACGTCCACCAAAAGCGGAAGGTCGCAGACGTCGGTGATGCGGCGCACGTCGGTGGCCACGTCGTCCAGGGTGGAGATCCCCAGGTCCGGCAGGCCGAGGGAGCCGGCGGCGACGCCGCCGCCGGAAAGATAGACTGCGCGGAATCCGGCCCGCTGGACCAGCAGCGCGTGGTTGGCGTTCATGGCGCCGGGGAGCTGCAGCGGCGATTCGTCGGAAACGGCGCGGCGCAGGGCGGATCCGGGGGATCGACGGGTCACGGTTTGCCCTCCTCAGATGACGTAGAGATCGACGTATTCGTGCACCGGCATCTTCTCGAGCCGCGGCGGGTCCAGCGACACGTCGAGGATCGCCTTCTGCCGGTCGGCCGGGAAGCGGCGCGCCAGGTTGGCGCGGAACTTGGCCTCCAGCAGCGGGATCCCCTCGGCCCGGCGGCGCTTGTGGCCGATGGGATACTCCACCACGACCTCCGGCAGGCGGCTTCCGTCCTCGAATTCGACGGTCAGCGCATTGGCGATGGAGCGCTTCTCCGGAAAGAGGTAGTCGGCGGTGAACGCAGGATCCTCCACGCAGACGATCTTCTCCCGAAGGGCGTCGATGCGCGGATCGGCGGCGACGTCGTCCTCGTAATCGGCCGCGGTCAGGCGGCCGAACAGCAGCGGCACGGCCACCATGTACTGGATGCAGTGGTCGCGGTCCGCCGGATTGTTCAGCGGCCCCTGCTTGTCGATGATCCGGACGCACGCCTCGTGGGTGCGGATGACGATCTTCCGGATGTCGCCCGCGCTTTTCCCCGTTTCCTTGAGCTGCCGGTGGAGGATCATGGCCGCCTCCACCGCCGTCTGGCTGTGGAACTCCGCCGGGAAGCTGATCTTGAACAGGATGTTCTCCATCACATAGGAGCCGTACGGGCGCTGGAACTCGAATGGGCGCCCATGGAACAGCACATCGTAGAAGCCCCAGATCGGGGCGGTGAGCACGCTCGGGTATCCCATCTCGCCGGTCTTCGCGATCAGCGCCAGCCGCACGGCCCGGCTGGTGGCGTCGCCGGCGGCCCAGCTCTTCCGGCTGCCGGTGTTGGGGGCGTGCCGGTAGGTGCGCAGAGACTGCCCGTCGACCCACGCCTGGGACAGCGCGTCGATGATCCCCTGCCGGTCCAGCCCGAGCAGCCGGGACACGACCGCGGTGGAGGCCACCTTGACCAGCACCACGTGGTCCAGCCCCACCCGGTTGAAGGAATTCTCCAGGGCGATGCAGCCCTGGATCTCGTGCGCCTTGATCATTGCGGTGAGCACGTCCCGCATGACCAACGGCTTCCGGCCGGCGGCCGCGGCCTCCCGCGAGAGCCAGTCGGCGACCGCCAGGACCCCGCCCAAGTTGTCGGAGGGGTGCCCCCATTCGGCGGCCAGCCAGGTGTCGTTGTAATCGAGCCAGCGGATCATGGCGCCGATATTGAAGGCCGCCTGGACCGGGTCGAGCTGGTACTGCGTCCCGGGGACCCGTGCGCCGTTGGGCACCACGGTTCCCGGAACGATCGGCCCGAGGAGCTTGGTGCAGGCCGGATACTCCAGCGCCTCCAGGCCGCAGCCCAGCGTGTCGATCAGGCAGTTGCGGGCGGTCTCGTAAGCCAGCGGGGACCGGATCTCGTAGTTCAGGACATAATCGGCGATGTCGACCAGCACCTTGTCGGGCTCGGGGCGGACGTTGCTGACGCGCGAGGTCATGGCCGTTTCCTCCGGAAGGCTTCAGCCGCGCTGCTCGATGGGGACGAATTTCCGGTCTTCCGGCCCGATGTAATTGGCGCTGGGGCGGATGATCTTGTTGTCCAGCCGCTGCTCGATGACGTGGGCCGCCCAGCCCGAGGTGCGGCCGATGACGAACAGCGGTGTGAACATGGGGGTGGGCACGCCCAGCATGTGGTAGCTGACGGCGCTGAACCAGTCCAGGTTCGGGAACATCTTCTTGACTTCCCACATGACCGATTCCAGCCGCTCGGCGATGTCGAACAGCTTGGTGGTGCCCGCGTTCAGGGAAAGCTCTTTGGCCAGCCTCTTGATGATCTGGTTGCGCGGGTCGGAGACCGTGTACACCGGGTGGCCGAAGCCGATCACCACTTCCTTCGCCTCCACCCGGCGGCGGATGTCGGCTTCCGCCACGTCGGGGTTATCGTAGCGCCCCTGGATCTCCAGCGCCACCTCGTTGGCGCCGCCGTGCTTGGGGCCGCGCAGGGCGCCGATGGCGCCCGTGATGGCGGAGTAGATGTCCGAGCCGGTGCCCGCGATGACCCGCGCGGTGAAGGTGGATGCGTTGAACTCGTGCTCCGCGTAGAGGATGAGGGAGATGTGCATGGCCTTCTCCCACAGGGCGGACGGCTTTTCCCCGTGCAGCATGTGCAGGAAATGGCCGCCGATGGAATCGTCGTCGGTCTCCACCTCGATCCGGCGCCCCTTGGTGGTCCAGTTCCACCAGTAGAGCAGCATGGAGCCAAGCGAAGCCATCAGCCGGTCGGCGATGTCCCGGGCGCCGGGGATGTTGTGGTCTTCCTTTTCCGGCAGGGCGCATCCGAGGGCGGAAACTCCGGTGCGCATCACGTCCATGGGGTGGGCGCCGGCGGGAAGGCGCTCCAGGACCTGCTTCGTGCCGGCGGGCAGGCCGCGCAGCGACTTCAACTTGGCTTTGTAGCTCTTCAGCTCGACGGCGTTGGGCAGCTTTCCGTGCACCAGCAGGTGGGCGACCTCCTCGAATTCGCACCGTTCGGCGATATCGAGGATGTCGTAGCCCCGGTAATGGAGGTCGTTTCCGGTGCGGCCCACGGTGCAAAGCGCCGTGTTCCCCGCGACGACGCCCGAGAGGGCGACGGACTTCTTCGGCTTGAAATCGGCCATATGGGTGTCTCCCTGACGTATTTCCGGGCTGCGCCGGAGATTCATGATCGTTTGATGCCGATATTCGCAAATATTCTTCAGGTTTTCCGAGGGTCAGGCGAGGGAGTCTTTCGATGGACCGTACCAAAAAGCTGCGGATTCAGCGACCTTCCCGCTTCAACCGCCCGGTTTCTTCCCGGCCCGGCCGCCGAGGGCGTCTTTCATTCCGCCCAGCAGCCGTTCCGTCTTCTTCGCCCCTTCCTTCCGGTTTCCGCCCGACTTCAGCCACTCCTCGACGGACACCGGGGCCACCCCTTCGGGCGGTTCGATCTCCCGGAGCATGGCTTCGAGGATCCACGCCTGGACTTCGGGGCCCGCGAGAAATGCATTGAACGATTCGTACATCGCCCGGCTGTACCCCTGAGTCTGGTCGCTTTGGAACCCTTCCCACATCTCGACCGCATGCCATTCCGTCCGGCCGATCGGGCGGGTGACGACGTACCAGCTCGCGTAGCCGCTGTCCCTTTCAGTGTACATCTTGAACCACTTCGGGTGGATCCCCATCTTCCGGGACCAATCGGGGTAGCGGTGGACCTCCTTGTCTGGCAGCTCCACCGTGATCCGGATCCCGTACTTTTCGAGCAGGAAGATCGGCGCCCCTCCCCCGGCCCATTCCTGCTTCGGTTTCGGATTGGAAGTGAGCCAGACGACGCCGGGGCCGGCGCCGTCGGGCTGGATATCGGAAAACGTCGTCCGCAGGACGCCGCATTTTTCGATCTCGCGCATGTGCCGGATGGAGGTGAAATGGTACAGCTTCAATTCATTTCCCCTTGAAGATCCGGTCGATCGTCTGGTCCACGGACTCCTGGGCGGGCGGCGCGCCGGCGCCCGCGCTGCCGCTGCCGCTTTCCGGCGGCGACGCGATCGCCGCGACGAGATCGGTCCTGGCTTCGGCCAGGGCGCCGCTCATCCACTTGTTCCAGTCACCATACATTTTATCGAACATGCACTGCATTCCCATGCCGCACCCCGCATAAACGTTCCTCGGGGTCTTCCACGCCCTCGCCACTTCCTTTTCCCAGACCAGCTTCTTGTCGGACTTCCTCGTGGCGCGGAAAATGACCTGGATCTCGTTTTCGTAATCGAACGTCGCCGCGAAGTTGACCTTTTTCAGGATCCCGTCGATGGTGAATGCTTCGTCCGGGACGATTTCAGTCGGGCTGTAGATGAAACGGGCCGACTGGAAGCTGCCCGAGGCCGCGAGCTCGTCGGCGAACGATTTCCCCCAGAACGCCGGCGGCATGGCGGACATCCCGCCCGAGATCCCCGCTTTCGCCAGGTTGTACTTGCCGTCGCCCAAGGCCGATCCCCTCTTGGTGAAGTTCTCCGTCCCGTCCTCGAACGGCAGAACCGCCACCTTCACCGGGAGCTTCCGCTCGCCCGCCATGGGCGGATTCGGCTTGTAGACGTAGCCCGACTTCGGCGAGCAGCCCGCAACCAGGACGAAAACCGCCATAACCGCAGCAACCCCGAACCATCGAACCGGCCGTTTCATCGGATGTTCTTCCTCCCGTTTCATCGGATATCCCCTCCCGTGCCGCACGACAGGGTACCATGTCATATCGGAGAAAACATACTCGAGCATAAATGGAAATTTTCGCGCAGGCGGAACCGGTCTACCGGTAGGAAACCACGCAGTTCCTCCCGGACTTTTTCGCCTTGTACAGCCCGGAATCGGCGTTCGCCAGGAGGTCGTCGGCCGAGCCCGTCCCTCCGTCCTCGTCCGCCGTGGAGATCCCGATGCTCACCGTGATCCCGACGGGGAGGTCGTTCAGGAGGAAGCGCTCCTTCTCGACCCTCCCGCGGATCCGCTCCGCGAGGCTCGTCGCGGCGAAGATGTCGGTCTCCGGCAGCAGGCAGGTGAACTCCTCCCCCCCGTAGCGCACCAGGATGTCCGTGCGCCGCAATTCGGACTGGACCGTGGCGCACACCGATTTCAGGATGAAGTCGCCGCCCTGGTGACCGTAGGTGTCGTTGACGTCCTTGAAGCGGTCCAGGTCGATCATCAGCAGGGAGAGCGGCCGCCGGTAGCGGCGATGCTTCTCGATCTCCTCGGCCATCCGCAGGTTGAGGTACCTCCGGTTGAACGCGCCGGTGAGCCCGTCCCGGAAGTTCATCTCCACGAGAAGGCTCTCGTACGTCGCCAGGTCGGTGACGTCCTGCACGGTGATGCAGACGTGGGTCACCGCGTGCCCGCCTCCCTCCCGGATGGGGGAAAGCGTGCAGCTCTGCTGCATGTACCCGTCGTTGGAATCCATGGATCCGAAGTTCCGGATCGGAAAAAGGTACCGGTGCAGCTTCTGCGAGAAGAAGTAGTGGTTGCCGAAGGTGAAGACCGACTTGAAACTGTTGCGGATCACTGGCGTGTCGAGGTTCGGGAACGCTTCGAAAAGGCATCTCCCGTTCATCTCCTCCGCCGACATCTCCGTGTGCATGGCCATCCACTGGTTCCAGTATGAGATGCGGCACCCGGAGTCCAGGATGACGATGCCGAGGTTCAGCGTGTCGAAGACCTCGGAGCTGTTCATGAATAACGTTCCATGAAATTTTTCAGCGCCTGCTTGAGGAATCCGACGGACTCCTGACTGACGATCAGGAACATGTAGCCCCGGACGTCCTGTTTCCCGAAGTGGAACACCGTCTGGAGGACGATGACGATGTTGCCGGGGCCGAACATCTTCCGGGAGGCGTTGGCCTTCTTCGCCAGGTCTCCGGTGAGCACCCGCGGCGGCGAGTAGGAGATGACGTCCCCCAGCAGGTCGGACACCTTGCCGATGCAAGCACCGACCAGGATGTTCCCCACCTCCATCAGGATCTCCTTCTCCAGGACCCGCAGCGGGTCCGACTCGAACATCCGCTTCGATTCCTCCTCCACCAGGACCGACATCAGCGCCTTGCCGGCGCCGTCCGAGAAGGCCAGCAGCGCGATCCCCTTGAAGCGGGACCAGAAATTCTGCTCGACGAAGCTGATCTCCCGGTTGTCTCCGATCTCCTTCCGGATGTAGTCCGGAAACTCCGTGGCGGGGATGATCTTCACGGACGGCACGGTCAACTGCACGTAGATGTCGATGACGGACGCGAGGTCCGCCGCGGCGTTGCCGAACCCGATGTTCATGATCTCCTGGAGGATGTCCTGCTCTTCGGCGTCCAGCAATTCCCGCACGGGGTCCGTGATCATGCGCTTCCTCCCCCGCGCATCCAGTCGTCCACTTTCCGGAAAAGGATCGAAAGCTGCTCCCGGGTGGCGGGCTTCCGCACCATGTCGAATGCCCCCAGCTCCATGACGCGCTCGATGGTCTTCGGCTGGACGTCCGCGCTGCAGACGACGATCGGCGCCTCCGGGCGGATTTTTTTCATATGCTCCAGCGCATGGATGCCGTCCATGACGGGCATCGTGATGTCGGTGAACGTCAGGTCCGGACGCTCCGCCACGAACTTCTCGACGCCGGATTTCCCGTCCCTTGCCTCGACGATCTCGAAGGAGCGGTCCGCCGGGAGGCAGCTCCGCAGGATCTTGATTGCGACCGGGGAATCGTCCACGATGAGGATCTTCACGCATCTCCTCCGTCGTCCGGATTTACGCCAATTCATTTATCGGATGAAAAGGGGATTTGTTAAGCGGAGGCCCCGGAATCAAGAACAATTCCGGGGAGTTTTCAGGAGCTAAAAGCGATACCCGATTCCAAGGGTGCCGGATACGCCGTCCGCCGTGCCGATGTCCCCCCGGATCGTCTGCCACGTGAAGCTCAGGACGGAGAAAAGCGAGGGGGTCCAGTCGATCCCCGCCGAGAGGTCCACGGCATGGGCGTCGACGCGGTCCTTCACGACGTCGCTTCCGAACGTGGCGGAAAAAATGGGATTCC
>JBFLWB010000154.1 GCA_040758155.1 Thermodesulfobacteriota bacterium | reverse complement strand
GCATTTTGCGACCGGTTCCGTATGAAGGCCGTGGTATGAATCCCGCAAGGGAATGGGTAAAAAGCTGCCGGTCGTTGTGCGTCCTCACCGGCGCCGGGGTCTCCGCCGATAGCGGCGTGCCCACCTTCCGCGGGGCGGGCGGGCTGTGGAAGCGGCGTGACCCGATATCGCTGGCAACGCCCGAGGCGTTCGCGGAGGACCCGCGGGAAGTGTGGGAGTGGTACCAGTGGCGCCGGCGGAAGATCCGGGAATGCGCGCCCAACGCCGGGCACCTGGCGATCGCCGCGATCGAGGCGCGTAAGCCCGATTTCCTCCTCGTCACCCAGAACGTCGACGGGCTGCATCGCACCGCGGGCTCGCGGCGGATGGTCGAGATCCACGGCAACATCTGGGTCGTCCGGTGCACCGACTGCGGCATGGAGAGGGAGGAGCGCGGCGACTTCGGGACACTTCCTCCCCGCTGCGGATCGTGCGGCGGACTTCTCCGCCCGGGGGTTGTCTGGTTCGGGGAGATGCTCCCCGCCGCGGCTTCCGAGGCCGCGATGGAGATGCTGGCCCGTTGCGATCTGCTGATCGTCGCCGGGACGTCGGCGGTGGTGGCCCCGGCTTCCGGCTACGCCGCGATCGCGAAACGGCGCGGCGCCCGCGTGATCGAGGTGAACCCTGAAGAGACGCCGGTCAGCGGTTTATGCGATGCGGCGATCCGCGGCCGGTCCGCGGAGGTCTTGCCGGTGATTCTCGACTGACTCCACAAGGGGCTTGTGCGAGGAATAAGCCCCTTGCGGAACCGTCAGTCGAGATACAACACGAGGCACTTTGCTGCTCCGCCCGCCTTCAGGAACTCCGACAGATCCGTCTCCCACACTTCGTATCCCATTCCTTCCAGCCGTCCCTTCAGCGTACCGGACCCCGCGGGAAGCACCGCCTTCCGCCCTGCGATCACCGCGTTGCAAGCGAACCGCAGCGCCTCCTCGGGGGGGACCTCGATCCGGTCGGTGATTCCCGATTCGATCACCTTCCGCCCGTACGAATCGAAGGCGGCGGGGAAGTACGCGGCGGCGTCGCTTCCCACCGGGCAGAAGCAGGTGTCCAGGTGGTAGAAGCGCTCGTCCGTCAGCTCCAGCGACAGGACCGGCAGCTCCAGCGCCTTCGAGATCCACTCGTGGGAGCGGATGTCCGAGCGGATCCGGTAGCCCGCGAACATCCGGTCGCCGACCTTCAGGAAGTCCCCTTCGCCCTCGAAGTGCATGTCGGCGGGAAGGGTACGGGTCCGGAAACCTTCTTTTTCGAACCAGCGCCGGAAGACGGGCTCCTCCCCCTGCCGCTCCGGGTGCCGGAAGTTGCTCGCGAGGAAGACGTCGCCGTGGACGAGCCCGGCGTTTGCCGTGAAAACGAGGTCGGGCAGCCCTTTCCGCGGCGGGAGCAGGGAGATCGAGAGACCGAGCCGGCCGCGCAGCAGGTCGTGCAGCTCCTCCCACTGCCGCGCCGCCCTGCGGTTGTCGACCTGCCGGCTGCGCGACATCCAGGGATTGATCTCGTACTCCACCCCGAAGTACGCCGGCGGGCACATCAGGACGCGGCGCGTCATTCCGCGAGGGCAGCCGCCAGCTCCCGGAGGAACGGCTCGGCGTCGGTGACCAGCCCCAACGACTGGTGCGTCCCGCGGTCGGCGAGCTTGGTCACCATCTCCGTGCTGATGTCCACGCAGAAGGTCCGGACCGTCGCGGGCAGCATGTTGCCCGCCGCGATCGAATGAAGCATGGTGGCCACCATCACGGCCACGGAGACTTCCCGGGCGATCGCCCGCATCCGCTTCTGCGCCTCCACCGTGTCGGTGACGACCTCCGGCAGCGGGCCGTCGTCCCGGACCGATCCCGACAGCACAAAGGGGATGCCGTTCCGCGTCAGCCGGTACATGATCCCGTCTTTGACCAGCCCCGTCTCGACGGCGCGGCCGATCCCCCCCAGCGCACGGACGGCGTTGATCGCCCGGAGGTGGTGTTCATGGCCGCGGGGGACGACCTTCCCGGCGGAGAGGGAGACGCCGAGCGAGGTGCCGTACAGCGACGCCTCGATGTCGTGGGCCGCCAGCCCGTTGCCCGAGAAGACCGCGTCGACGTACCCCGCATCGATGATGCGGCAGAAGCTTTCCCGCGCGCCGGTGTGCACGACGGCGGGGCCCAGCACCCAGAGGATCTTCCCTTTCCCCGACCGCTTCGCCTCCCGGATCTCCCGGGCGATCTCGCGGACGATCCGCTCCTTCGACTTTTCGGGGGAGACGGTGCTGGACATGAACTCGAAGAGGCCGCGCCGCAGCGGGTCCTTGCGCTGCGGCTCCACGCGGACTCCCTCGTATCCCGTGACGATCAAGTCGCCGGCGCGCACGTCGTACATCTTCACGCAGCGGGGCGGCTCCCCGCCGCCCGTCACCCGGATGGCGCTGTCCATGCAAAGGTGCTCGACCTCGCGCCACAGCCCCTCGTGCCGCACCCGGGTCGGCAGGTTCGTGGTGGCGTAGAATCCCTCTGGAAAGACGCCGTCCATCGGCGCGGGGGCGAGCTCCGCGTCCCGCTCCTCCAGCGCCTCCGCCCCGAGTTGTCGTACGCGGGAGAGCACCCGGTCGAGGATCTCCTCCGACGGGGCCGTCACGCGGATCCGGGCGTAGCTCGTGTCCCGGCGCGTCTTCCCGATGGAGATCTCCTCGGTCTCGTACTCGGCGCCGTGGTCGAGGATCTCGTCCAGGACCTTGGGGAAGGTGAGGGAATCGATGATGTGCCCGCGCAGTTCGAAGACCTTCGATGCCGCGGCCATGCTTACCCGACCTCGTTGTAGGACCGCAGCCGGAACACGACTCCCGGGATCGACTCCGCCAGCCGCCGGACGGCCTCCGTGTCGAGCCCGGGGAGGGCCACCGCAGTGGCGGCGACCGACGGCACGTGCTTCGGCGCCTCCCGCAGGAATTCGAGCAGGGCGGAGAACGACGAGGGCCCGAACCGGTTGGGGCAGATCCGCGCGTAGGCCTCGGCGTCGGGGGCGTTGAGCGACACCGAGAGCGCGTCCACCAGCCCGGACAGCTCCGGGAGGACGTTCCGCCCGTGGACCAGGCTGGCCAGACCGTCCGTGTTCACCCGCACCCTCCCCCCGCGCTCCTTCAGCGCCCGTGCGATCTCCTTGACGTCCTCGAGCCGCAGGAGCGGCTCGCCGAAGCCGCAGAAGACGACCTCGTCGTGCCGCTTCGGGTCGCCGACCAGCGCGAGGACGTCGGCGACGGAGGGCTCTCCGGGAAGGCGCAGCAGGTGCCCCTTCACGTGGAAGTCGCGCCGCTTCGCGCAGAAGACGCAGGCGTTCGTGCACCGGTTCGTCAGGTTCAGGTAGAGCGAGTCGCGGATCTTGTAGACCACCCGCACCTCCTCGCTTGCCGGGATGCGGAACAGCCGCACGGCGTTGAGGGTGGTGATCCGCGCCACGTCCTCGACGGAGAGCCCTTTGAGCTCCGCGATCTTCGCCGCCATCAGCGGGACGAACGCCGGCTCGTTCGTCTTCCCCCGGTGCGGAACCGGGGCGAGGTACGGGCAGTCGGTCTCGATCAGTAGCCGCTCCGCGGGGAGCCGCCGCACCGCCTCCGCCTGCGCTTCCGATTTCGGGTAGGTGATGGCGCCCGGAATCGAAATGTGGAAGTTCATCGCCACCGCGCGCTTCGCCATCTCGAAGTCCCCGGAGAAGCAGTGGATGATGCCGCCCACCTCGGCGGCGTTCTCCTCCGACAGGATCGAGAGGATCTCCCCGTGGGCGTCCCGGTCGTGGACGATCACGGGTAGGTTGCGCCGGCGCGCCAGCCGGATCTGCTCCCGGAAGGCGGCGCGCTGCGCGTCGCGGGGCGAGCGGTCCCGGAAGAAATCGAGCCCCGTCTCCCCGATCGCCACGACCTTGTCGCAGCGCGACAGCGCGTCGAGCTGCGAAAGGACCTTGTCGGAGAGGGAGGAGGCGTCGTGCGGGTGCAGCCCGACGGAGGCGTACACGCCGCCGTTGCGGTGGGCGATCTCCAGCGCCTTCGCGCTGCTTTCCGGGTCGATGCCGACGGTCACCATCCGCGTGACGCCGGCCTCCCGGGCGCGGGCCACGACCTTCTCCTCGTTCTCCGAAAGCGGCGGGAGGTCGAGGTGCGCGTGCGTGTCGAAGAACATCAGGCCGTTTCGATCTTCGGGAAGACGATGCACGCCTTCGGCAGCGACGCCCCCGGGGCAAGCCCTCCCCAGCGCCCGGCCTCGAGGGCCTTGGCGTCCGCAACCGCCCCGCCGCCCGGGACGAGCGCGTCCCACATCTTCTGCGACGCCGCGGGGGTGAAGGGGGCCATCAGCAGCGCCGCCACGCGGGCCGCCTCGAGGGCGTTGTAGAGCGCCGTCCCCAGCCGCCCGCGCTTTTCCGGATCCTTCGCCAGCGCCCAGGGCTGCATCGCCTGCACGTACTCGTTGGCCCGGGTGACCAGGTCGATGACCGCCGCGAGCGCCTTGTGGAAGGCGACGTCCTCCATCGCCTGGTCCACGGCCGCCAGCGCCTCCCGCCCGCACGCCGCCAGCGCGGCGTCCTCCGGCTCTTGGACGCCGGCCTCGGGCACGGTCCCCTGGAAATATTTCCCGAGCATCCCGAGCGTGCGGTTCAGCAGGTTCCCAAGCTTGTCGGCCAGCTCCGTGTTGGCGCGCTTGATCAGCTCCTTCTCGGAGAAGTCGCCGTCGAGCCCGAAGGACACCTCGCGCAGCAGGAAGTAGCGGAACGCGTCCGCGCCGTACCGCTTCACCATGTCGTACGGATCGACGACGTTGCCCAGCGACTTGCTCATCTTCTGCCCCTCGACGGTCCACCAGCCGTGGGCGAAGACCCCCTTCGGCGGCTCGATCCCTGCGGACATCAGGAACGCGGGCCAGTAGACGGCGTGGAACCGGAGGATGTCCTTGCCCACCATGTGGAGGTCCGCGGGCCAGAACGTCCGGACGCCGTCCGTCGTCTCCGGGTACCCCAGCCCGGTCAGGTAGTTCGTCAGGGCGTCGTACCAGACGTAGATGACGTGCCCCGGCGCGTCGGGCACGGGGATCCCCCAGGTGAGCGACGTCCGGGAAACGGAGAGGTCGTTCAGGCCGCCCGCGACGAACGCGATCACCTCGTTGCGCCGGCTCTCGGGCCGGATGAAGCGGGGGTTCTCTTCGTAGAACCTGAGCAGGCGGTCCTGGTACTTCGACAGCCGGAAGAAGTACGAGGGCTCCTTGCGCCGCTCCACGGGGCGGCCGCACGTCGGGCATTTGCCGTCCCCGGCCTGCAGGTCGGTCCAGTACGCCTCGTCGGGGACGCAGTACCATCCCTCGTACTCGCCGAGGTAGATGTCGCCGTTGGCGAGCGACTTGCGGAACAGCTCCTGGACGGCGGCGTAGTGGCGCCGCTCGGTGGTCCGGATGAACCCGGTGTTGCTGATCTCCAGCGCGGGAGTGAGCCCCTGGAAGTTGGCCACCACCTGGTCTGCGAGCTGCCGGGGCGTCACGCCCTTCTGCGCGGCGGTCTTCTGCACCTTCTCCCCGTGCTCGTCCGTCCCGGTGAGGAAATACACACGCTTCCCCTTCATCCGGTTCCATCGCGCCATGGCGTCGCACGCCACCGTCGTGTAGGCGTGCCCGATGTGGGGGACGTCGTTCACGTAGTAGATCGGCGTGGTGATGTAGTACGTGTCCCTCACGGGGTTCCCTCCTCGTCCTCGGTCAGCAGCGCGGCCAGCTCTTCCCCTTCGTCCATCTCCGCCGCCGCGGGCTCGGATACCTCCGGCCCGTGGGCCGCGCAGGTCTCGCACCGCTGCCGGGCGTACGACGTGTGCTCGTAGATCAGGCAGCACATCAGCCGGCCGCAGACCCCGGAGAGCTTCGCCGGGTTCAGCGACAGCTTCTGGTCCTTGGCCATCTTCACCGTGATCGGCTCGAAGTCGGCGAGGAAGGTGGCGCAGCACAGCTCCTTGCCGCAGGGGCCCACGCCGCCGACGACGCGCGACTCGTCCCGCACGCCGATCTGCCGCATCTCGATCCGTGTCCTCAGCTCGTGGGCCATGTCCTTCACCAGCTCCCGGAAGTCGATCCGTCCGTCGGCCGTGAAGTAGAAGATGACCTTGCTCCGGTCGAGGAGGTACTCGGCCCGCACAAGCTTCATGGGGAGGCCCCGCTCCGCGATCCGCTTCGCGCAGAACGCCGCGGCGTCCGTCTCCCGGCGGGCGTTTTCCTGGTGGGCCGCCAGGTCCTCCGCAGACGCGATCCGGATCACCTTGTTTAAGGGGGTCTTGGGATTCTTCCGGGCGAAGCCGTCAACCCGCTGGACGACGCGCCCGAGCGATACCCCGCGCTCGGTCTGCACCACCGCGTAGTCGCCCTTCGCGAGAGGTACATCCGTGCAGTCGAAGTGGAAAACCTTGCAGACGCCCCGAAGGCGTATTCCTGCGATATCCATAGGCGGAGATCATCCTTTTCTACGCAATCCGAAGAAAAACGCCTCCAGCATCAGCCTCTTCTGGGGCTGGGGAGGCATCCGGGAGATCGCGAGGAGCGTCCGGAACGCCGCGTCCCATCCCCCGGGGGGAGGCAAAGCCGCCGCCGCGGAGAGCTGCTCCCGCAGATCCTCGTTCATTATATCCGTTCCCCCTCCGGAAGATAAGAGGGCCAGGTCCCGCGCCAGCGCCAGCGGAGCGGCCAGCCGCCCCGGCTCGTCGCCGTCCCCCTTGTAGGACTCCGCCAGCTCGAGCGCCTCCCGGGGAGATGGCTTCGCGAACAGCGACAGCCACCGCTCCCGTTCTTCCGACAATCCCGGCAGGAGCGCCAGGGCGCGGCCGGGGCTGCCGCCCGACACGGCGCACGCCAGCCGGAGCAGGGCGGGGGAGGCGCCGGCCGCGTCCGGGTGGCCGGAGAGGATCTCCGCCGCCGTTCCGGCGGGAAGGGGAAAGAACGGGACCTTCTGGCAGCGGGATACGATCGTCGGCATCATCGCGGCGATCCGGTGGGCGACCAGGAGGAGGTGCGTCTCCGGCGGCGGCTCCTCGAGCGTCTTGAGGAGCGCGTTGGAAGCCTGGGGCGTCATCCGGTCCGCGGGGCAGAGGATCGCCGCGCGGGGCCGGTCGGAGAACGCCTTGAGGGACAGCTCCTCCTGGAGCGCGCGGATCTCGTCGATCCGCAGGAACTGCGTCTCCGGCGCGATGAACAGGAAGTTGGGGTGGGACGAGGAAGCGAGCAGCCGGCAGTCGGGGCATACCCCGCATGCGCCGTCCTCCCCCGGCTCCCGGCAGAGCAGGGCGGCCGCGAACGCCCGCGCGGCCTTCTCCTTGCCGATCCCTTCCTCGCCTGTGAACAGCAGCCCCTGGGGGACCGCCCCGGCGGAGATGTACCTTTTCAGGAGGCCGACGGCCCGTTCCTGCCCGAGAACGCCCGAGAGGCGCTCTACCATCCGAACCGTTCCTTCACCGTCGAAAGGAGCTGCAGGAACACCTCCTCTTCCGGGAGGGAGGCGTCGATCCGGACGATCCGCCCGGGATGGGCGTCGAGGAGGCGGAGGTACCCTTCCCGAACGCGGCGGTGGAAGGCGAGCGATTCCCGCTCCATCCGGTCCGCCCCCCTGCTCCTTCCGGCGATGCGCGCAAACCCCGTCTCCGGCGGGAGATCGAACAGCAGCGTCAGGTCGGGGAGAAGCCCGCCCGAAGCAAAGCGGTTCAGCAGCTCCACCGTCCCGGCGTCCAGCCCCCGCGCGTGCGCCTGGTATGCCGTCGTCGCGTCGTGGAACCGGTCGCACAAAACCGCCTTCCCGGCTTCCAGCGCCGGCAGGACAGCGCTCCGTACGTGCTGCGCCCTCGCCGCCTCGTACAGGAGCAGCTCGGTCTCGGGGAAGACGGCTTCGTCGCGGGGGGAGAGCAGGAGCGAGCGGATCTGGTCGGCCAGCGGAGTTCCTCCGGGCTCGCGCGTGACGACGTGCGGGATCCCCCTTGCCGCCAGGCGCGCCGCAAGGCGGCGGAGCTGGGTGGATTTGCCCGATCCTTCGATTCCCTCGAAGGTGAGGAAATAACCACGGGTATGCGTTGAGGGAATCGAAGGATTCATGAGTCGAGCTGGGGGGGGACACACATTCCCCGCTGGGGGGGGACACACGTGAAAAGGGGGACATACTTTGGGGGGACATACTTGCCCCAGCAGGGCAAGTATGTCCCTCTTTTCACGTATGTCCCCCCAAAGGGTGTCGCGGGTGTCAGCACTCGGACCAGCCGCAGGAGCGGCACTTCAGGCACCCCTCCTGCCGCTCGATCTGGCTGCCGCAGTCGGGGCAGGCGCCCCGGGCGACCTCCGGCTCGTCGGCGGGGAGGACGGACTGCTTCGCCGGCGCGGCGGCCGCCGCGGCCGGGCGGGGGACGCCGGGGAACATCGCGTCGAAGTTCTCGAGGTCCCCGTCGATGGCCGTCGCTACGGCGGCGGCGCAGGAGAGGATC
>JBFLWB010000153.1 GCA_040758155.1 Thermodesulfobacteriota bacterium | reverse complement strand
TCACGGGAGGCCCCGCATTCATTCCCTGCACGCCCTACGGCATCCTTAAAATGCTCGACCACGAGAAGGTGGCGCTGAAGGGGAAGCACGCCGTCGTCGTGGGACGCAGCAACCTCGTGGGCAAGCCCGCCGCCCTGCTCCTCCTGTCGCGCCACGCCACCGTGACGATCTGCCACTCCCGCACGGAGGACCTTCCTTCCGTGGTCCGCTCCGGCGACGTGGTGGTGGCGGCGGTGGGGAAGGCCGGGATGATCCGCGGCTCCTGGATCAAGCCGGGCGCGGTCGTCATCGACGTCGGGATGAACCGCAACGCCGAGGGGAAGCTCTGCGGCGACGTCGCCTTCGACGAGGCGGCGGAGACGGCGGGCGCCATCACCCCCGTCCCCGGCGGGGTCGGCCCGATGACCATCGCCATGCTCCTCCAGAACACGTTCGAAGCGGCCGTGCGGACGCGGATGTGATCCCTCCGGCCGACCGGAAGTACTCGAGGTCGCATGTCTGGGCGATGCGGGAAACCCGGGGGGACGTCCGCATCGGGCTGACCCATGTGCCCGGCGGCATGCTCGGGGACGCCGTCTCCGTGGAGCTGCCGCCCCCCCATACCGAGGTTTCCGCAGGAGAGCCGATCGGGCTGGTGCAGTCGCCCTTCACCGTCTTCGAGATCGTGTCCCCCCTCGCCGGAACCGTGACCGACGTGAACCCCGAAGTGGAGAGCGTCCCCCGCCGGGTGACGAGGGATCCTTACGGGGAGGGGTGGCTTCTGACGATCCGGCCCGGCGACCCCGACGGGGACGATTCCCTTCTGGACCGGGACGAGTACGAGAACTGCTCGGGGGAGCGGTTCGCCCCGTAGGGCCTTTCGGTTCAGCGCAGGCGCAGCGCCCCTCCGTGCACGTAGACGAACCTCCCGCGGATCTGAAGGTGCGGAATCTTGTAATCGTTCGGGATGGGATCGAAGGGGGACGCCTTGCGGATCGACCGCATCGCCTCGTCGTCCAAAACCTTGTGCCCCGATCCGCGGACCAGCTCGGCCGACTCGAGCTTCCCGTTCCGGCCGATCACGAAGTCGATCAGGAGCTCCCCCTGGGCTCCCGCGGCGGCGGCCTCGAAGGGATACTGCCACACCAGCTCGATCTTCCGCTTGATCGACGCGAAGTAGGAAATGTACTGCACCTCGGGCGCGTTCAGCGGCGTCAGGCGGAACCCGCTGCCGCCTTCTTCCGTGATGCCTTCCTTGCCGGTACGTTTCCCTCCCGTTCCCACGGCGCTCCCCGAAGTTCCCGCCTGACCGCGCCCCCCGGACGGCTCCTCGCGCGCCATCACCAGCTTCCCGAGCGAAGGGGTGAGGTCGCGCAGCGATCCCGGCGAACCGGCGGCGGCGGGGGGGGCGGCGGGCTCGGCAGCGGCGGCGGCGGATTCCTTTTCCGGCGGCGCGGGAGGCTCCTTCTCCCGCGGGCCGGAAGCGGGAAACGATTTCTCGGGCGGGAGATCCGGCTTCACGGGAAGGTCCGGAACGCGCCCTTCCATGACGTCCGCCGGCCGCGTCTCTTTCCGAACCGGCGGCGCGGCCTTTCGCGGCCTCCGTCCCTCGATGATCCCGGCTTTCGGCGGAAGGAAGTCGGGGGACCGGGGAATGTCCGCGACCTCGATCTCCATCACCTCTTCGCGGCGGGGCGGCGCTTCGGGGAGCAGGTACGCCAGCCAGAGCATGACCGCGTGGAAGAGCACGGAAATGCCCGTGCAAATGAGGAACGTCCGTCGATATGGCATAACTACTCATTATACCAACGTCGGCGCGTCAGGTCTCCCGGCGGCGGCGGGACGCGGACGAACTCGGTTTGGTCTTGACACGGGAACTCCTTTCGGGATTAATGAAAAATGTCCGAAGGCGCTTGAAACCTGCGTTTTTCTCCGGGTCCCGGGGAGCCCATAAAAATTCTGAGGAGGTTCGGCAGATGACGAAGGCGGAACTGGTCGAGGCCATTCGCGCGGAGGCGGGGATCGGTAAAGGGCAGGCGGAAGCAGCTGTCGAAGCGTTTCTGAATGCGGTCACCAAGTCCCTGAAGAAGGGCGAGAAGCTCACCCTTACCGGATTCGGCACCTTCGGTGTCAGCAACCGGAAGGCGCGCATGGGTCGGAATCCCCAG
>JBFLWB010000152.1 GCA_040758155.1 Thermodesulfobacteriota bacterium | reverse complement strand
GAGCTTCGCCAACCTGGAACGGAACGTCGCGCTCGTGGGGCTCGATTTCGAGCGGACCCCTTTGGTCGTGCAGTTCAACAAGCGGGACCTTCCCGACATCGTCCCCGAGCGGGAGATCCGCTCGTTGTGGGACCCGACGGGGATCCCGGTCACGCTTGCTTCGGCCAGGGAGGGGTGGGGCGTCCTGGAGACGTTCCGGGAGGCCGCCGGGCGGCTGTACGACAGCCTCGATCGGCGCATCGCCTTCCGGGACCGGCACGGCCTGGAACGGGAGGCGTTCGTGGAACGGCTGGTCCCATGATCGAATTCGTCGTGGGAGAGGAGAGGGGCCTCGTCGACCTGCTGTCCGCCGCGGAAGTGTCGCCGCTGCTGGACGAGGTGGCGGACGCGGGCGCCGCGTGTGTGCGGGTCGAGGACGACGGAGGGCGGGTCCTGTGGAGCCTGGAGCGCTCGGAAGCGGGCGAGCCCGCGCCGGAGCCCGGGGACGTTACGTTCCCGGTCTTCCTGGAAGGGGAGGAGGTCGGGAGGATCGTGGCCCGCGGAGGGGGGGAGGACCCGGAACAGTTTGCACGGGCGGCGTCGGTCGCGGCGCGGGCGTTGAGCGGGATGGCGGAGAGCAGCCTCAAGCGGATGCTCACGACGGAGACCCACGTCCACGTGGTCAAGGAGACGCACCGGGAGCTGCTCGAATCGTTCCGCCGCCTGGAGGCGTCGGAGCGGGGGTACCGCGAGCTCGCGGAGACCCTCGAGGTGAAGGTCCGGGAGCGCACCGCGGAGCTGGAAGCGGCGATGACGCGCCTTGCCCAGCAGGAGACGATGGCCGCCGTCGGCCGGCTCGCGGCGGGCGTGGCGCACGAGATCAACAACCCGTTGGGCTTCGTCGCGAGCAACATCACGACCCTCGGTCGGTACGCCGGGCGGTTCGCGGAATACGACGCGGCGGTCGGGGCGATTCTGGACAAAGGTCCGGTGACTCCGGAAGACGCGGACGCGCTGCGGGCGCTCCGGGGGCGGCTGAAGATCGCGTCCGTCGCCCGGGACATTCCGGACCTCGTCCGCCAGACCCTGGATGGGACGGAGCGGGTGCGCGGGATCGTCTCCGACCTGCGCGGCTTCTCCCATGTGGACGACGGAGAGGTCCAGCTGGTGGACATCGCGGCGGAGATCGAGCGGACGCTGCGGGTGATCGCCGCCGAGATCCCCCCCGGGACGGCCGTAGAGAAGGACATGGAGCCGGTGCCGCCGTGCCATTGCCATCCGGCCCGGGTCGGCGTCATCCTCCTGCACCTGCTGCGGAACGCATTCCAGTCGCGCGGAGAGGGGCTCGCGGTCCGGATCCGCGCGCGGGCGGAAGGGGCGTCCGCCGTTGTCGAGATCGGGGACAACGGGCCGGGGATTCCTCCGGAGATCCGCCGGAGGATCTTCGAGCCGTTTTTCACGACGAGGGAGATCGGCACCGGGAAAGGGCTCGGGCTTTCCGTCGCATACGACGCCGCGCGCGCGCTGGAAGGCCGCATCGAGGTCGCGTGCCCGGAGGGCGGCGGGGCCGTGTTCCGGTTGATCCTGCCGCTGGAAGGATCCGTCCATGGCGAAGTACGCTGACCTTTTCGCCGCCGCCGGCCGGCAGGCGCCGACCGCTCCAGCGTCGCCGGTTTCCGTGAAGGAGGCGGAGGATTCCGCGGGGCCGTTCCGCCTCCTCTTCGTGGACGACGAGGAACCGGTCCTTTCCGCCCTCCGCCGGATCTTCCTCGACGAAAATTACGACATCCGGACCGCGGCGACCGCCGACCGCGCGTTCGAGCTCCTCGAGGAGGCGCCGGCCCACCTCATCGTCTCGGACCACCGCATGCCGGGGATGACGGGCGCCGAGTTCCTCCGGAAGGTCCGGGACCGGTGGCCCGAGACGATCCGGATCATGCTCACCGGCTACGCCGACGTCCAGTCCATCATCGGCGCGGTCAACGAGGGCGCGGTCTACAAGTTCATCACCAAGCCGTGGAACGACGAGGACCTGCGGCTCACGGTGAGCCTCGCCCTCCAGCAGTACGTCCTGCTGCAGGAGAACCGGAAGCTCCGGGAGATCACGAAGAGCCAGCAGCAGAAGATCAAGAACTACTCCGCGCTGTTCGAGGACAACCAGGCCGTGTCCGGCAACATCCTGGCGCGGGTCGGGATCGCGACGAAGGAGGAGATCGAGGCGGCCCGCGCGGACCGGAAGGCGGGGGAGACGCTCGTGGACGTCGTCGTCCGGCGGGGGATCGCCCCGGAGTCCGCCGTCCTGGACGCGTTGGCGGAATATCTCCAGGTGCCGGTGGTCGACCTCCGGGAGATGGGCGTCAACGCGGAAGCGGTGAAATTCCTCCCGCGCGACCTCTGCGAGAAAAAGCGGATGGTCCCCCTCCGCGTCGAGGGGAGGCAGGTCTCCATCGCGATGGCGGACCCGGCGGACACCTTCCGGTGCGACGACCTGGAGCACCTGACCGGACTGAAGGTCGTCCCTTACCTTGCCAGGGGACAGGACATCGTCTCCGTCCTCGGGAAGGTCTACGGGGAGGATGGCGGCGCCGCCCCGTCCGAGATCGTTTTCGACATACCCGCGGACGGCGAGCCGATCGACGAGATCGACATCGTGATCGAGGAGGAGGAGAAGGCGGTCAACCTGCAGGAGCTGATCGGCGAGAGCAGGGTTCCCCCGATCATCCGGATATCGAACGCCATCCTTTCCGAGGCGTTGCGATTCAAGGCGAGCGACATCCACATCGAGCCCAAGACGAAGTGCACCCTGGTGCGGTACCGCATCGACGGGATCCTCCACAGCAAGTTCCACCTACCGCCGGACCTGCACCCCGCCACCGTCTCGCGCTTCAAGATCCTGGCCAAGATGGACATCGCCGAGCGGCGGAAGCCGCAGGACGGCCGGATCGCCGTGAAGGCGGGCACCCGGCTGGTCGACCTGCGCGTTTCCTCCATGCCCAGCATCAACGGCGAGAAGCTCGTGATGCGCATCCTCGACAAGCAGTCGTCGATCCGGGAAATCGACGAGCTGGGAGTCTCCCCGCAGGACCTCGCGCGCCTCAAGGTCCTCATCCGGAAGCCGCAGGGGATCCTCATTTCGACCGGCCCCACGGGGAGCGGGAAGACGACCATGCTGTACTCGATCCTCTCCGCGATGCTCGAGTCGATCCGGAGCTTCGAGACGATCGAGGACCCCGTCGAGTACTTCCTGGAGGAGGCCAACCAGGTCCATGTCCACGAAAAGGCCGGACTCTCCTTCGCGTCCGTCCTGCGGGCGACCGTGCGGCAGGACCCGGACGTCATCC
>JBFLWB010000151.1 GCA_040758155.1 Thermodesulfobacteriota bacterium | reverse complement strand
ACCCCCTCGCCTCCGGTCTTCAACTGTCCCGGGGTGACCGCATGGACATTCACGACGAGGTCGTGCAGCCGTCCGGGCCCGGACAGGCCGGCGTCGAGGGCCGCGTCGAGGACGCTCCTGGATTCCTTAAGCAATTCGGCAATATATGACGCGGAAAGGAACTGAAGGAACCGCTTCGGGCTGATGCCGACCCATCGCGAGAACAGCCGCTGGAAATGGAACCGGCTGAGCCCCGCGGCCCGGGAGACCGCCTCCAGGTCCGGGGGGTTGCGAAAATTTTTTTCGAGGTATAGTATTGCCCTCGTTAAACGTGCGTAATCAGCCGCCTGCATGCTCGACTCCTCTTGCCCTGCCATGCTTCCCGCTGATCACACGATGACACCGGAAGGAAGGGCTGACAACCCGATTCTTGCGATATTCCGCCGCAGGCAGGAGCCCGCGCTGCCGTCGGATCCCCGCCCGGCCAACATAGACCGCGATCGGAATTGAACAAGCCCTTACTCATAACAAACAGCACTACAAGGAGGCAACACGATGTCGGAACAGACCGCGCTGCAAAATCTGCTGGTTTACGCCGTAAAGGGAGTCGGCTACTGGGCGGACATGGCCCGCTGCGTCGGCGCCAAGGACGAGGAAGTCGACCGTTTCTTGATCCAGGCCCTGGCCGCGGCCAATCCCGGCGCCGACGAGATCGTCGCGCTCGTCGGCAAGGCTGTGGAGATGAAGAAGAAGGCGAAGGAGGCCTTCGAGAAGAAGAACGGCCGCGCCTTCAGCGGGTTCCTTCCCGCCGCCGCGAAGCCTTTCGAGCTGCCGGCGGACCGCGCGGGCCAGGTCGGGCTGGGCGAGCAGTTCGGCGCCAAGGACCCCCGGGTACGGCCGGAAATCGCCGCCGTGCGCCAGCAGATTTACGACGGCCTCAAGGCGGTCGCCGCGAAGGGCGCGGGATCGGATGCGGTCTGCGCCGCCGTGGAGCAGGCGCTGGCGAGCCTGGTCAACGACAAGATGGACAAGGAAGAGTACGAGGCGGTCCTGAAGAACGTCGCCGCCGCGAAGTAACGACAAATCCGGGCCGGGCGCCCCGCGCCCGGCGAATCCTCCCCGCAGAACGGGGAAGGCGCGGGAATCGCCCGCGCTTTCCCCGTCCCGCATTTTACGACCGGATGGCCTTGCATCCTTCCCGATTTTCCGGCATCCACCCTTGAGCCAGTCCGTTTTTCCGCCGACGGGCGGAAAAACTTGACCTCCGTCAATGCGGGGCCGCGGCCTTCCGGGTAAATTGGGCGCAAATGGACCGCTTGGGAACCATTTCCAATCAAAGGAGGCAAGACCATGTCGATGTTCTGTTACCAGTGCGAGCAGACCGCAAAGGGAACCGGGTGCACCGTTTCGGGCGTCTGCGGCAAGCCGCCTGACGTCGCGACGCTCCAGGACCTGCTGGTCCACGCCGCGAAAGGGATCGGCTATTGGGCCGACATGGCCCGCGCCGTGGGCGGCAAGGACGAAGAGATCGACCGTTTCGTGATCGACGCGCTGTTCGCCACCGTCACCAACGTCGATTTCGACCCGGACGCCGTCGCGGCCCTCGTCGCGGAGGCGACGCGCGTGCAGAAGAAGGCGAAGGAGCTCTTCGAGAAAAAGAACGGCCGCGCCTTCAGCGGGTTCGTCCCCCCCGCCGCCAAGCCCTGGGAGCTGCCGGCGGACCGCGCGGAGCAGCTCGCGCTGGGCGAGCGGCACGGCGTGAAGGACCCCCGGGCCGACGCCGACATCCACTCCCTGCGCCAGGTCATCCTTTACGGCGTCAAGGGATACGCCGCCTACGCGCACCACGCGCGCGTCCTCGGCAAGGAATCGGAGGAGATCTACGCCTTCACGCACCGGACGCTGGCGAGCCTGATCAACGAGAAGCTCGACCTCGGCGAGTACGTCGGGATCGCCCTGGAGGTCGGCCGCGTCAACTACGTCACGATGGAGCTTCTCAACCAGGCGCACATCGAGCGGTTCGGCTCCCCCGTCCCCACGCCGGTCCAGCTCGGCACGAAGGCCGGCAAGGCGATCCTGGTCTCCGGGCACGACCTGCGGTTCCTCGAGGAGATCCTCAAGCAGACGGAAGGCACCGGCGTCAACGTGTACACCCACGGCGAGATGCTCCCGGCCCACGGCTATCCCGGGCTGAAGAAGTACGCCCACCTGGCCGGCAACTTCGGCGGCGCCTGGCAGGACCAGCACAAGGAGCTCGTCGACTTCCCCGGCGCCATCATCTTCAACACCAACTGCATCCAGCGCCCGGCCGACGGCTACAAGGACCGGCTGTTCACCTGGGGGCTGGTCCGGTGGCCCGGCGTGAAGCACGTCGACGGATGGGACTTTTCCGCGGTCGTCAGGAAGGCGCAGGAGTGCAAGGGATTCGACGAGAAGCCCGGGCAGCAGATCCTCGTCGGATTCGGCCACGACGCGGTGCTCGGCGTGGCCGACAAGGTCATCGACGCGGTGAAGAAGGGGGCCATCAAGCGCTTCTTCGTCGTCGGCGGCTGCGACGGCGCCAAGCCGGGGCGCAACTACTACACCGAGCTGGTGGAGAAAAGCCCCAAGGACACGGTGATCCTTACGGTGGCGTGCGGGAAGTACCGTTTCAACAAGCTGGAGCTGGGCGACATCGGCGGCATCCCGCGGCTGCTCGACGTCGGGCAGTGCAACGACACCTACTCCGCGGTGCGGATCGCCGTGGCGCTGGCCGAGGCCTTCAAGTGCGGCGTGAACGACCTGCCGCTCTCCATCATCCTCTCCTGGTACGAGCAGAAGGCGGTCGCCGTTCTCCTGACGCTGCTGTACCTGGGGATAAAGAACATCAAGATCGGCCCGAGCCTGCCGGCGTTCGTCACGCCCAACGTGCTCAACTTCCTGGTCGAAAAGTACAACATCGGCCCCATCGGCACCCCCGAGGGCGACCTCCAGGCGGCCCTCGGATCATAAAAGCATCGCCGCCGGAAACGGAAAAGGCGCGGGGAGGATTTCCCGCGCCTTTTCCCGCCGCGGAGGCCATGGATGGCCGCCAGGGCCCGCTACCTCCTACGCCACGGGTTCAGTCGTAGCCGGCCTTCCGGCGATTTCCCGGACATCGCCGTCCGCGCCCAACCGATGCCGTAAAGGATCGACGAAAGACCGATGAGGCCGGAGAGCCAGCTCCGCTCCCCCATGCCGAACGCGGCCAGGATCGCGCCGATGCAAAGGGAGGCCGCCGAGAGCAGCGCGGCGCCGGCGCGCCTCGCGAACGACAGGTTCGGCGAGCCGGCCAGCCGGTCCGAGAAATCCAGCGGCGCGGACTCCGCGGGGGATATGACCGCGTAGCGGAGGCTGTCCTTCCTCTTCCCCGTCTTCCCGCGTCTGCCGGTCATGGAACGCTCCGATCGATTCTTCACCCTTATTATTGTCGGGGGAGCCTTCCGCGACAAGGAAATCATTTCAGCCCGCGAGAACCTTTCGCACGACCCGCACGAAGTCCTCGACGCGGTACGGTTTCGGGAGCACCCCGCGGAATCCGTGCGAGAGATGATCCGCCATGATCGGGTCCGAGGAATACCCGCTGGAGACGATCAGCCGCGCGTCCGGGTACGAACGGAGGATCTGGCGGGAGGCCTCCTTCCCTCCCATCCCGGCGGGAATCACCAGATCCATGATGACCAGGTCGAACGGCCTGCCGGCCCGGGCCGCATCGCCGTACATCCGGACCGCCTCTTCGCCGTTCCGGGCGCCCGCCGACTCGCACCCGATGTGCTCCAGGATCCCCTGGGCCATCTCCCGGACCAGGTCCTCGTCGTCCATCACCAGCACCCGTTGTCCGCATTCCGGGGGCGCCGTCCCGCGGAGGTCCTCAGCCGAGGGAGGATGCTCCTCCGACGCGGGAAGGAAAAGGGACGCCGTCGTGCCGCTGCCCGGCTCCGAATCGATGATCAGGTCCCCGCCGTGGCTTTTCAGGATGTGATACGCGATCGTCAGCCCGAGCCCGTTGCGGTTCTCCCGCGTGGTGAAATACGGCTCGAGAACCCGTTCCAGCTCCTCCGGCGGGATGCCCGGGCCGTCGTCCGTCACGTCGACCCGGACGTACCGCCCGGCCTTCAGGGAACCCGTCCCGCCCACCTTCACGGTGACGTTCGCGATCCGGATCCGCACTTCGCCCTTCCCGGACATCGCCTGGACGGCGTTCTGCACCAGGTTGTGGACGGCCTGCCCGACCTGCCCCGCGTCCGCGTGCGCCGCCATCAGGTCTCCGGCGATGTCGTACGAAACGGCGGTCTCCGATCCCCGCGCCGCCGTCGCGGCCGCGTCGCGGACGACGGCGTCGAGGCGGATCAGCTCGCGGACCGGGCTTCCGCCCTTCGAGAAAGTCAGGAGCTTCGTTGCGAGCTCCGAGGCGCCGCCGCAAGCCTTTTCCGCCTCCTCCAGCCGGGCGTACGCGCGGCCGCCGGGGTCGAGGGACTGCTTCCCGAGCGAGATGTTGCCCAGGATCCCCGCGAGGTAGTTGTTGAAACCGTGCGCGATCCCGCCGGCGAGGTTCCCCAGCGACTCCAGCCGCTGCAGCTTCTGCAGCTCCTCTTCCTCCCGCACCTTCTGCGTCACGTCCCGGAAAACGACCACGGTCCCTGCGCTGCCCCCCCTCCCGTCGGGGATCGGGGCGACGCTGTAGTCGACCAGGCGCCGGCTTCCGTTCGGGCAAAGGAGAAACTTCCTGCCGCCGCCGCCCCCGGAGGCCGCTTCCTCCAACGGACCCGGCGGCTCCCGCCCCGCGCCGCCGTCCTGCGTTCGGAAGACCTCGCCGATGGGGCGGCCGACCGCCTCCTCCCGGCTCCAACCCGACACCTGCTCGGCGGACTCGTTCATGAGCTCCACATTCCCCGCGGCGTCGATGGCGATGACGCCGTCGGCGATCGACCGCAGCGTCGTCTGGGCCCGCTCCTTCTCCCGGGCAAGCTGCCCGAGCGCCTTGCGCAGCGCCGCCAGCGGGAGGATCCGGAACGCGTAATAGACCGCCGCGCCGAGGATCCCCCCGAGCAGGAGGAATACGCCCGCCATCCGCAGGAGGGGACGGAGCGACCGCCGGACCTGGAGGACGCCGGCGATGTCCCACCCGCCCGGGATCAGGCTCCCCCGGACGATCACCGGGAGCGCCGGGCGGGAGGCCGTTTCCGCGAGGGTGCGCCCGTCGTCGCCCACGATGCGGCAGTACTCCGCGTCGCCGACCGTCACCCGCCGTTCCAGGAATTCGAGGGCGCGGGCCAACCGCTCCTCCGGCGTTCCCGCCGGCCCGCCGACGATCCGCCCCACCTCGCGCGCGGTCACGTCCGCCTCCACCCGCATGGCGGCGTCGAGCGACTTGTAGGCGATCGCGAAATACACGGCGGGGGTCGACAGGATCACGACCGCGGCGGCGACCGCGGCGAGCCAGCCGATGACCCGGGACACGTCCCGGTCCTGGGCCGCCATGGCCTTGCGCAGATTCTTTTTCAGCCCGATGCCCGGCTTCACGGTCCCTTCGCCGCTTCCAGCACCGCCGCGTAGTCCGGCTCCGACGTGATCTCCTTCACGTGCTGGACGTACCGGACCGTGTCGGTCCCGTCCACGACGAAGATCGACCGGGAAAGCAGCTTCAGCTCCTTGATGAGCACGCCGTACGCCTGGGCGAAGGAGCGGTCCTGGTAATCGGAAAGCGTCCGGACCTTGTCGATCCCGGCGGCCGCGCACCACCGTTTCTGGGCGAAGGGGAGGTCGAGGCTGACCGTAAGGACGACGACGTTGTCGGGAAGCTTCCCCGCCTCCTCGTTGAACCGGCGCGTCTCGGTGTCGCAGACCGGCGTGTCGAGCGACGGGACCGCGCTGATGATCTTCACCTTCCCGCGGAAGTCCGCGAGCGAGACGGGCTCCAGGCCGGTGCCCACCACCCGGAAATCGGGCGCCTTGTCCCCCGCCTTGATCTCGGGCCCCAGCAGCGTGACGGGATTCCCCTTGAACGTCACCACGCCTTTCCTCTCCTGCATGGCCTCTCTCCTCTCTCTCAGATCCCGAATACCCGTTCCTTCATCCCCCTCGCCATGATCAGCATCAGGGTCAGGTACTCCCTTAGATGCCGGGTCAGCAGGAAGTTTTCCCGCACCAGCTCGCGCGCGGTCGCCCCCATCTCGCCGATCCGGTTCCGGTTGTGGAGCAAATAGCGGATCCGGTGGGCCGCTCCTTCCGGCGTGTTCACGAGGAAACCGGTGTGATGGTTCACCACCTGGAGGCGGATCCCCCCGGTGTCTCCCCCGATGACCGGCTTCCCCTTCCACATCCCCTCGGTCACGGTCAGCCCGAAGCCTTCCCGCGTGGATTTCTGAAGGACGATGTCCGCGAGCCGCTGCAGCGCGTTGATCGTCCGGTGGGAGGTCGGCGGCAGGAGCAGGACGTGGATGTCCGGATCGCCCTCCGCCGCCTCCATCACGTCGTCCAGGACCGCCGCCCCTTCCGGGTCGTCCGTGGCGCCGCCGCCCGCCAGCACGAGCTGGACGGGCGCGACCTTCCGGACCAGCCGGTACGCCGCGATCACGCCCACCGGGTCCTTGAACCGGTCGAACCGGGAGACCTGCACGAGAAGCGGGCGCTCCGGGTCCAGCCCGTACTCGGCCCGCACCGCCTCGATCTCCGCCGGATCGAGATCCCGGTTCTTCTCGCTCAGCGGGTTGATGCTCGGCGGCACCAGGAACTGCGGATGGGGCAGGAGCTGGGCGAACTCCGCCATCGAGAAGATGGAGGCGTCGTACCGCTCGACGAACGGCTTGAGCCCTTTCCAGACGGGGCGGAACGGGCGGCTGATGTCGATGTGGGCGCGCCAGATCCATCTCCCCTTCCGCCCGCCGCAGAGTTTCAGGAGGGGCGCCGGCTGCGGATCGTGGATGACGACGACGTCCGCTTCCTCGAGCACCGGGCGCAGCCGCTCGGAATTCACGGCGTTCACGTCCTCGTAGACCTTCCAGTCCTTCGCGGAAACCGGAACGGGGTGCCCCTGGAGCCCGTTGTGCACGGCCTTGGTGAAATCGAAGAACCGCGGCTCCCCGTGGATGACCTCCCAGGACGCCTTGAGCCCCAGGTCGTTCATGAGCGGAATCATCCACTCGAGGATCTCCGCCACCCCCCCGCCCTCGCGGGTGGAGTTCACGTGGACGATGCGGGTGCCGGCGAGCTTCTCCCCCAGTTGGCGAAGCTGCCGCACGACGGCCGATCCGACGACGCCCTCGTAAGAGGAAAGCTGGAGGTTCATTTCGCCTCCTTCACGCACACCAGGACGCGCGCGATCTCGCGGCGCAGCGCCCCGAGGCTGTTGAAGTAGATCTCGATCCCCCCCAGCGCCTCCAGGCATCCCCGATACTTCTCCCCCCATTGCGCGAGCCACGCCGAGAAGTCGTCCATGCCGAAGGGCGGCCGGCGGCGGGCCTCCAGGAAGTGGTAGTAGACGCTGCTGTTGGTCATCTTCCGGATGGTGGCGGCCAGCCGGGAAGGATCGCGGATCAGCGTCCCCTCCCGGTACACGACGGTGTTCGCCTCCATGAAGAAGAACTCGTCGCCGGCCCGCGCCCACGGGATCATGGTCAGCTCGCCGAGCCGCTCGTCGATCACCTCCAGCGTCGCCGCCCTCAGCTCTTCCATGGACGGAAAGGAGTACGGGTCGAGGATGCCCAGCCGCTCCGCGAGCACCCGGTCTCCGAGGTACAGCTTCGCCCAGACGGCGAAGTCGTTCCGGTAGTCGGGGTTGTCGAACGTGGTCCGAAGCGTCGTCTCGCAGAAATGGTGGTACAGGACGTTCTCGCCGCAGACCGCGATCCGGTCCCGCAGCTCCCGCAGGTTGATGGCGGGCGGGATGCCGCTCATCCGCGTGAGGAGCGCGCAGTCCATCACTTCGAACGGTGTCATATCGCCTCCGCAAGGTCGCGGACGGCCCGCGCAAGGGCCTCCGGACCGTCCACGGACCGCGCCCCGCGCACGCGGACGCGGCCCCCGACGCAGAACGCGGTCCCTCCCTTCTTCAGGACCCACCGCATCGCGACGGCGTCGTTTTCATCGTCCCCCGCATACAGGATGCGGTCCGCGGAGGGGTCGAACTTCAGGAGCCGGCAGAGCCGCCGTACGCCGAACGACTTGCTCACGTTGGGGAAAAGCTGCACCTCGACCGCGCATGCGCCCCGGTAAGGGCGGATCCCCGGGACGGCGCCGAGTTCCGCAAGGAGCGGCTCCAGCATGGGAACCGCGTCCGGAAGGACCCTCCGGTAATGCACGGCCACCGACCACTTCTTGTCCTCGATTTCGACGCCGGGAAAGACGGAGAGGCGGTTCAGGACCGGAGCGAGCCGCTTCCGGACCGAATCCCGGCGCTTCTCCACCGGGTCGCCGGGCAGGAGCCGGATCCCTCCGGGGAAGCGCCAGGACAGCCCGCTGGCGCCTCCGAGGATGACGCCCGGCAAAGGGATGCGGCCCGCGAGGTCCTCGATCTCGCGGCTGGAGACGATCGCGGCGAGGTGCCCGTTCGTCCCCGAGAGCGTTTCGAGAAGCTGCCGGCAGGCCGGGTGAAGGCAGGCGGCCTCCCGGTCGGGAACGAGGGGGGAAAGAGTCCCGTCGAAGTCGAACGCCCAGAGGTTCACTTCTCCTCCCAAACCGGGGATTCCCATCCATTGTACCGCGGGGCCGGCCGGCATTCCCCTCTATGCGGGGCTTTCCGGCTCCTGGAAGGGCGAGAGGCTCTTCTGATAGGCGTTCAGCACGTCGCTGCGGCGGATCACGCCGATCATCTTCCGCTCATGGGGATCGGAGACGACCGGGAGCTGCACGGCGTTCCGGTATGCGAATTTGTTCAGCGCGTCGAGCAGCGTCTCTCCGGGCATCACCGCCACCGGGTCCGGGGTCGCCACGTCCGTCGCGCGGATTCCGGGCCACTTCTCCTGGTCCTTCAGGTGGGGGCGCAGGTCGGTGAAGGCGATCACCCCACGGAGCTCTCCCCGATCCCCGGTAAGGTAGAGGTGGTCGATCCGGCTCCCGAAGAAAGCGGCGGCGACCTCTCCGAAGGGGGCCGCGGGATCGACCGGATCGAACTCCCTCCGCATCACGTCCCGGACCAGGAGGCGCCGCAGGACGCTCTCCTCCCTTCCCGCCACCAGGTCGACGCCCATCTTGTGCAGCTTGTAGGTATAGAGGGAGTGGCGCGAGAACTGGTGGGCGACGCCCATCGAGATGACGACGGCCGTGAGCAGCGGGAGGATGATCCGGTAGTTGCCGGCCATTTCGAACACGATCAGGATCGACGTCATCGGCCCGCCGATGACGGGGGCGAGGAACGACGCCATCCCGATCAGGGCGCATCCGGAGGGCAGGGCGAACGGGTCCGGGAACAGCGGGCTGGCCACGCTCCCTATGCTCGCTCCCGTCACCGCGCCGATGAAGACGCAGGGCCCCAGGACGCCGCCCGAGCCGCCGGAGCCCAGGGAAAGGGAAGTCGCCAGGATTTTCAGGAAGGCGATCAGCAGCAGCAGCGCCCAGGGGATGTATCCCCAGAGGGCCTCGTCCACGGTGGCGGTATCCGTCCCGAGGACGTTGGGGAAGAAGACCGCGATGAAGCCCGTCAGGGCGCCTCCGAGCGCCGGCTTCAGCCAGAGGGGCGCCCGAAGCGACGAGAACATCTTCTCCGAGGATTCGAGCATCCGCATGAAGAGGACCGCCGCAAGGCCGCAGACGATCCCGAGCGGGACGCTCAGCAGGACCGCCTCCCCGCTTCCGAGGATGTAGCGGGGCACCTCGAACACCAGGACGTTTCCCAGCAGCTCCCGCATGACGATCGTCGAGACGACGGACGAGACGACGATCGGGGCGAACGTCGCCGCGGAGAAATCGCCGAGGAGGACTTCCAGGCTGAAGAACACGCCGCCGATGGGGGCGTTGAAGACCGCCGCGATCCCGCCGGCCGCCCCGCACGCCACGAAGCTGCGCATGCGGCTCGCGGAGACCTTCAGGAACTGCCCGACCGCCGACCCGATGGCCGCCCCGATCTGGGCGATCGGCGCCTCGCGCCCCACCGAGCCGCCGGAGCCGATGGTGACGGCGGAGGTGACGGTGCGCAGCCCCACGGTCCGCGGGCTCAGGATCCCCCCGTGCAGCGCGATGGTCTCCATCGCGCTCGGCACGCCGTCCCCCTTGGCCTCCTTCGGGTACCTCTGGATCAGCGGGCCGATCAGGAGCCCCCCAAACATCGGGATGAGGAACACGAGCTCCCGGGGCCTCCCCATGGCCTGGAAGACCTTGCCGAAGAAGATCCCCTCGAAGAAATGGATGGCCTTGATGAACAGGACGCCGCCCAGCCCCGAAAGCGCGCCGATGACCGTCGCCATCAGGATGTGGAAGACCTGGTCGCCGATGCGGAACCGCTCGAGGAGGCGGTAGACCTGCCTCCTGCCCCAGGCGGAGGCTTCCTGCAGCCGGGTTCCCGCCCGCCCCGGCACCCGCGGATCGACGTCATCAGACAAGGGGGCGATTCCTTCCTTTCCGGGAAATATCGATCATGGCTTATTTTAAAATACATTAGCAGGATCATCCGGCAAGCCGAAAGGAACCGGCCGATGCTTTTCGCCGTCCTGTCGGGATTCGTCCTGGCATTGTTCGCGCCATGGATTTATCGCCGCGCCCCCCGCGGGGCCGCATGGATCCTTGCCCTCCTTCCCCTCGGGCTCACGCTCTATTTTCTCGGCTTCGCGGGGACGGTGGCCGGTGGGGAAGTCCTCCGGTCATCCCGTCCCTGGGCGCCGTCCCTCGGCGTTTCCCTCTCGTTCTCCCTCGACGGCCTGGCGCTGCTGTTCGCCCTGCTGATCGGCGGGATCGGGACGGCGGTCGTCGTCTATTCCGGCGGATACCTGGAGGGGCATCCGCACGCCGGAAGGTTCCACGCCTATACCCTCGCGTTCATGGCGTCGATGCTGGGCGTGGTCCTTTCCGACAACCTGCTCCTGCTGTTCGTCTTCTGGGAGCTCACCAGCGTCAGCTCCTACCTGCTCATCGGTTTCGACCACGAGCGTGAAAAGGCCCGGAAGGCCGCGCTGCAGGCGCTCCTCGTGACGGGAGGCGGCGGGCTGGCGCTCCTTGCGGGGTTTCTGCTTCTGGGGGAAGCCGGAGGCTCCCTGGAAATTTCGGAGATCTCCGGCAGGGGCGACGTCGTGCGCGGCAGCCCGCTTTACCTTCCGATCCTGGCCCTGGTGCTGATCGGGGCGTTCACGAAATCGGCCCAGTTCCCGTTCCACTTCTGGCTGCCCAACGCCATGGAGGCCCCGACCCCGGCGAGCGCCTACCTCCATGCCGCGACCATGGTGAAGGCGGGGATCTATCTCCTGGCCCGCCTGAGCCCTGTGCTGGGAAACGACCCGGCCTGGCAGATCCCCGTAACGGCCGTCGGCGCCCTGACCATGCTGGCCGGAGCATGGATCGCGCTGCAGCAAACGTATTTCAAGCTCCTCCTGGCCTGGTCGACGGTGAGCGCCCTGGGGGCCTTGACGATGATGCTGGGGCTCGGGACCGGGCCGGCGGCCGCCGCGGCGGTCCTGTTCCTTCCGGCCCACGCATTTTACAAGGGTTCCCTCTTCCTCGTGGCCGGGGCCGTCGACCATGCCGCGGGGGAGCGCGACGTCACACGGATTTCCGGGCTCGGAAGGACGATGCCCGTCACCGCGGCCGCCGCGATGGCCGCCGCCGCCTCGATGGCCGGGCTACCCCCGCTCCTCGGGTTCCTCGCGAAGGAAGGGCTGCTGGGAGGCGCCCTCTCGGCGCCGGCCGCGGCGCCCGCGCTCCTCGGCGCCGTGGCGCTGGCCGGGGCGGCCTACGTCGCGATCGCCGGCATCGCGGGGGTCCGGCCGTTCATCGGCC
Organism: Thermodesulfobacteriota bacterium; assembly: GCA_040758155.1. Lineage (NCBI taxonomy): Bacteria > Pseudomonadati > Thermodesulfobacteriota > Thermodesulfobacteriota bacterium. The sequence continues at coordinate 30,166 of JBFLWB010000151.1, read as the reverse complement.
CGGCATCGGGGACGAACGCCGAAACGCGCGAAGCGCCGGTTACCCTGTGGCTCGGGCCGTCGCTCCTGGCGCTGCTCGGAGTTCTGGGGGGTCTGCTGCCCGGCGCGGCCGCCCCCCTTCTCTCGGCGGCGGCCTCCGCGATTCTCGGCGCGGAACACGATGTCCGGCCCGCGCTGTGGCACGGCTTCGATTCGCTGCTGCTCCTGAGCGCCGCGGCGGTCGCGGGCGGGATCGGCATCTACGCCGCCCGGAATCGGCTGCGATCCCTTCGTTCCCGCTGGGGGCGTCTCGGAAGGAGCGGACCGTCCTCATGGTACGACGCGGGAATGGAAGGGCTGATTCTCCTCGCCCGGGGCCAGACCCGCCTGCTCCAGAGCGGCTCCCTCCGGACCTACCTCATCATCGTCGTCGGTGCAATGCTTGCGCTGGCGGGGCACGCGTTGGTCCGCGGCGGCCCGCGGCTCGCCGCCCCGCTTTCGGGCGCCCGGTTCTACGAGCTGTGCCTCGCGCTCCTCGTGCTGGTCGCCGCGGCCGCCACGGTGCGCTCCCGGTCGCGCCTTGCCGCGGTGGCGTCCCTCGGGGCCGTCGGGTACGGCATCGCCCTCATCTTCATCCTTCGAGGCGCGCCCGACCTCGCGATGACGCAGTTCATCGTGGAGACCGTCACCGTCGTGCTCTTCGTGCTGGCGCTGCATCATCTGCCGCAGTTCTCGAGACTCTCGACCCGGGGAGCGCAGGCACGGGACGCGATCGTCTCCCTCCTCGCCGGGGGTCTGATGACCGTCTTCGTCCTGGCCGCAGCCGGAGCGCGGCACCTCCCCTCCATCTCCGGCTACTTCGCGGAAGCGAGCGTCCCGATGGCGCGCGGACGCAACATCGTCAACGTCATCCTGGTGGACTTCCGCGGCCTGGACACGCTGGGGGAGATCACCGTGCTCGCGGTGGCGGGGATCGGGGCCTGGGCCCTGCTGAAGCTGCGCCTGAAACGGGAGGAGAAGCCGTGAGTTCCCTCATCCTCCGCACGGCATGCCGGTTCGTCTTTCCCCTGCTGGTGCTCTTCTCCGTGTTCCTCCTGGTCCGGGGACACAACGAGCCGGGAGGCGGTTTCGCGGGAGGTCTGGTGGCCTCGGCGGCGTTCGCGCTGGTGGTCATCGCCTACGGCCCCGCTGCCGCGCGGAAGAGTCTGCGGGTCCGCCCCTCGACGTTGATCGGGACCGGCCTGCTGACCGCCGCGGGAAGCGGGATGCCGGCCCTGTTCCGGGGGGAACCCTTCATGACGGGGCAATGGCGGACGCTCGAACTTCCCGCATCGGGCCCGGTTGCGCTCGGCTCTCCGCTGCTGTTCGACGTCGGCGTCTACCTGGTCGTCTTCGGCGTGGTCCTGAACATCGTGCTTTCGTTCGCCGAGGAGGATTGAATGGAAACCGTCCTTGCCTTCGTGGTGGGCGGACTCTACGCGGCCGGGATCTACCTGATGCTGCGGCGAAGCCTCGTCAAGCTGCTCCTCGGACTGGCCCTGCTCAGCCACGCCGCCAATCTCCTCATCTTCACGGTCGCGGGATTCCACGGAGACCGCCCGCCGCTGGTCCCCGAAGGGAGCGAAGCGCTCGCCCAGCCCCATGCGGACCCGCTCCCGCAGGCGCTGATCCTGACCGCCATCGTCATCAGCTTCGCCGTGCTCGCGTTCGGCCTCGCACTGTTCCATCGCGCCTACCGGGAGATCGGGACGGACGACCTCGACCGGATGAAGGCGACCGACACATGAGCCTCCTCCCCGTGCTGCCGGTCCTGATCCCGCTTTGCGCCGCGGCCCTTTCGCTGGTCGCCGGACGCTCGCGGCGGCTCCAGCGGCTGCTGGGGACGGCGGGGGCATTCGCCGGCCTGGCGGCCGCCCTGGCGCTGCTCGCGGCCGTGGACCGGGACGGGATCGTGGTCCTGCGGATGGGGAACTGGCCCGCCCCTTTCGGCATCGTCTTCGTGGCGGACCTCCTGGCGGCGATCCTGGTGACGGTCGCGGCGGTCATCGGTTCCGCGGTGGCGGTCTATTCCCTGGGAAGCATGGAGCCGGAAAGGGAAGCGCACGGCTACTATCCGCTGCTCCTCGTCCTGCTGATGGGGGTGAACGGCGCCTTCCTGAGCGGCGACATCTTCAACCTCTACGTCTGGTTCGAGGTGATGCTGATCGCCTCCTTCGTGCTCCTCGCGCTGGGGGGGGAACGGCACCAGATGGAGGGCGCCGTCAAGTACGTCACCCTCAACATGGTCTCCTCGGTCCTGTTCCTCGCGGCGGTGGGGATCCTCTACGGCACCATGGGGACCCTGAACTTCGCCGACCTCGCGGTGAAGCTCCGGAGCATGGAAAACCCCGGCTTCCCGAACGCCCTGGCCATGCTCTTCCTGGTCGCGTTCGGCATCAAGGCGGCGATCTTTCCCCTGTTCTTCTGGCTGCCCGCCTCGTACCACACGCCGCCGGTCGCGGTTTCCGCCGTCCTCGCCGGCCTTCTCACGAAAGTGGGCGTCTACGCGCTGATCCGCGTGTTCACCCTCCTCTTCGTCCGGGACACCGCCTACACGCATGGCCTGATTCTCCTTCTCTCCGGGCTCACGATGGTCACCGGCGTCCTCGGCGCGGCGGCGCAGTCCGATTTCCGGCGGATCCTTTCCTTCCACATCGTCAGCCAGATCGGCTACATGATCATGGGACTCGGGCTCTTTTCGCCGCTCGCCCTCGCAGGATCCGTCTTCTACATGGTCCACCACATCCTCGTGAAGGCGAACCTGTTCCTGATCAGCGGGATCGTCCACCGGGAGCGGGGGAGCTTCTCCCTGGAAAACCTGGGAGGGCTTTACCGGGACCGCACTGCCCTTGCGATCCTGTTCCTGGTTCCCGCGTTCTCGCTCGCCGGGGTGCCTCCCCTGTCCGGATTTTTCGCCAAGCTCGCGCTCGTCCGGGCGGGGCTCGATCTGCGCAGCTACGCGATCGTGGCCGCCGCCCTCGTCGTGGGGCTGCTGACGCTGTTCTCGATGACGAAGATCTGGGCCGAGGCGTTCTGGAAACCTGCTCCCGCGAAGGCGACAGCCGAAGGGTTCCCGGCCGGAGCCGCCCTTTATCTTCCCGCCGCGCTTCTCGCGGCCCTGACGATCGCGATCGGGCTCTGGCCCGGGCCGCTCTTCGACCTGGCCCAACGGGCCGCCGGCCAGCTGACCGACCCCGCGGGATACATCCGCGCGGTCCTGGAGGGGAATCCATGAAGGAAATACTTTCCAATCTCCTGCTGGCGCTGACCTGGGCCGCCATGACGGGCGAGGTGACGGGAGTCGACCTCTTCACGGGCTTCCTGCTGGGGTACCTGATCCTCTACTTCGCGCAGGACCTGCTCGGCCTCTCCCTGAAGACGCTGAAGATCGGACCCCTCGCGGCGCTGGCGGCGCATTTCCTCCGCGAACTGGTGGCGGCCAACCTCCGGGTGGCGTACGACGCCGTGACGCCGCGGCACCGGATGCGGCCGGGAGTGATCGCCCTCCCGCTCGAAGCGAAGACCGACGAGGAGATCACGTTCCTGTCCAACCTGATTTCGCTGACGCCGGGCACGCTCGTCCTCGACGTTTCCCCGGACCGGAAGCGCCTCTTCATCCACGTCATGTACGTGGACGAACCGGACGCCGTCCGCCGGAGAATCAAGGAAGGGCTGGAGCGGCGGCTTCTGCGGGCGATGCGATGACTCCCGAGCTGCCGAAGCTGGTCCTTTACGCCTGCACGCTGTCGCTGGGGATGCTTTCCCTGGCGTTGTTCCTCGGCCTGGCCCGCCTCCTGCGGGGACCCAACATCGCCGACCGCGTGGTGGCGCTCGACCTCCTGGCGCTGTTGGCGGTGGGCGTCATCGTCGCGTACGCCATCCTCGCATCCCAGCCGATCCTCCTGAGATCCGCGGTCATCCTTGCGCTGCTGGCGTTCCTCGGCACGGTGGGATTCGCATACTACATCGGGGAAGGGAGGCAGCCGTGAAGGATGCCGCGACCGCGATCCTGCTCTGTCTCGGATCCGCGTTCATGCTGCTCGGGGCCGTGGGAGTGTTCCGCTTCCCCGACCTCTACAGCCGACTTCAGGCGTCGACGAAGGCCGTCACCCTCGGAGTCAGCCTCATGATCCTGGCCCTGGTGATCCATTACGCCGATTTCGGGATCACCGTCTCGGCGCTCCTGGTCATCGCCTTCTTCTTCCTGACCGCCCCGGTCTCCGCGCACATGATCGCGCGGGCGGCCTACTTCACGGGGGTGCCTCTCTGGGGAGGGGAGATCCCTGACGAGCTGCGGCACGCGTACGACGTGTCGCCGGAAGGAGAGCCGAAAGCATGACCTCCCGGTCCGGCAGGGAGATGCGGGAGCTGCGGCGGCTGGCGCTGGTGCGCGGGGTGCAGACCTCGTATTTCGACATCCGCAGGACGCGCAGAATCCCTCCTCCGGAAACGCTCCTTGCGGTGCTTCGCGCGCTCGGCGAACCGCTGGAAACGTTCCGGGACGCCCCGGACGCGCTCCAGCGCGCGGAAGAATCCGCGTGGAACCGCTTCTGCCCCCCCGTCTGCGCGGCCTGGGACGGCGTTCCGGCGCCGCTCGCGCTGCGCGTCCCCCGCGCAGCGGGGGATTCCCGCGCCCGGATCCGCATCTCCCTGGAGGAAGGGAAGAAACTCGAATCCGGCTGCGACCTGTCGCGCCTCCCGGTTGCGGCCGCCGGGAAGGGGGCCGCGGGGGATTGCGTGGAGAAAAGGGTCCCCCTCCCGTGGAAGCTGCCGCCGGGATGCCACGCGCTCCGCGTGGAGCTGCGCGGCATGCGTGCGGATGCGACGGTCGTTTCCGCTCCGCGCCGCGCCTGGTCGCCTCCGGAAACGGAGCGGAGCGGCTGGGGAGTGTTCCTGCCGTTGTATGCCCTCCACTCCCGGAGAAGCCCGGCCGGGGGAGACCTGACGGACCTGCGCTCCCTTGCGGATTGGGTGGAAGGGTTGGGCGGCGGTGCGGTGGCGACGCTCCCGCTGCTATCGGCGTGCGCGCCGGAGCCGTTCGAGCCCAGCCCGTACTCCCCCTGCAGCCGCCTCGCCTGGAACGAGATCTACCTCGACGTCGAGCGCGCCCCCGGTTTCGCGGAGTGTCCCGAGGCTCGGGCGCTGCTGTCTTCCGCCTCGTACCGGGAGGAAGCGGAAGGGGCCCGGAAATCGCCTCTCGTCGACCACCGCCGCCTCCTTGCGCTGAAACGGAGCGTGCTGGAGCCGCTCGCCCGCCGATTCTTCCGGGACGGCTCCGATGCGGGCGAAGGGTATCGCCGGTTCCTCGCGGAGAATCCGCACATCGAGGATTACTCCTCCTTCCGGGCGGCGTGGGACGGCCGCGGAGCCCCCTGGCCCGCGTGGCCCTCCCCCCTTCGGGACGGGATCCTCCGGGAGGACGACTTCCCCGCCGAGGGAAAGCGGTACCACCTGTTCGTCCAATGGGCGCTCCATCGGCAGCTCCGGGAGCTGTCGTCCGGCCCCCGGAAGCCGCTGTACCTGGACCTCCCGCTCGGGACCGCGTACGACGGGTACGACGTGTGGAGGAACCGGGATCTGTTCGCGCTCGACGCGTCTTCGGGGGCGCCTCCGGACGATTTCTTCACCAGGGGGCAGGATTGGGGATTCCCCCCGCTCCACCCGGGGCGGAGCGGGGATCGGGGGCACGCCTACTTCCGCGCGTGCCTGGCGAGCCAGATGCGTTACGCGGGGACCGTGCGGATCGACCACGTCATGGGGCTGCACCGCTTCTTCTGGATCCCCAAAGGCGCGGGCCCCGGGGAGGGGACGTATATCCGGTACCCCGCGGAGGAGCTGTACGCCGTCGCCTGCCTCGAATCGAACCGGCACGGAACCCGCGTCGTGGGGGAGGACCTGGGGACGGTTCCACGATATGTGCGCCCCGCGATGGCGCGGCACGGGATCCGGCGGATGTTCGTCGCGCAGTTCGGGATGTCGCCGAAGCCGGAAAGGGCCCTCGCCGGGATCCCGAAGGGCTCCGTCGCCGCCGTGAACACCCATGACATGCCTCCCTTCGCCTCCTTCTGGAAGGGATCGGACATCGACGACCGGGTCTCCCTCGGGCTCCTCGACCCGGCGGGCGCTGTCCGGGAAAAGGCGCTGCGGAGGAAGGTCGTCGAAGCCCTGTCGGAATACTTCCGCAGGAAGGGGAGGCTGCCGGGGAAGGCGGGGAATCCCGGGGCGGAAAGGGCGCTGCGCGCCGCGCTCGCGCACCTTGCGGAAAGCGGCGCCGAAACCGTGATCGTGGGGCTGGAGGATCTCTGGCTGGAGCCGGCGCCGCAGAACACACCGGGCACATGGAAGGAGCGCTCCAACTGGGTGCGGAAGTGCCGGTTCTCCTTCGAGGAGTTCCGGGAGATGCCGGAGGTCGTCCGCGTCCTGGAGGAGATCGGCCGGATCCGGGTGACCGGTCCGGCGTTCGGTTGTACCATCGGGGGATGCATGTCCAATCCGGACCGGAGGCGCCGATGATCCAGGGTTTCCTGAACCGCGTGGTCTACTACAACCGGATCTCCGACTACCTGCTGTTCCTGGCGATTTTCGCCGGCGGATTCCTCGTGGTGAAGATCGCGCAATCCGTCCTGACGCGCCGGCTGAAGGCCTGGGCGCTGAAGACCGAGACCCATTTCGACGATTTCCTCATCGACAGGATCCGCTGGACCGGCGTCCCGCTGGCCTGCCTCGCGATCGCCAAGTCCTCCCTGGAGGTCCTGCGTCTCACGCCGCGGGCCGCCCGGATCATCGACACGGCCGGGATCGTCATCGCCGGTCTGCTGGCCATCCTCTTCGTCGTCGCGCTGGTCCGGTTCGCCTTCCGGGAATACCTGCGGAAGCAGGGGGCGGACGCATCGAGGGAGCGCGCCCTGAAAGGAGTCGTCGTCCTCGCGGACGCCGCGATCTGGATCGTCGGCGCCCTCTTCCTGCTCGACAACATGGGGTTCGAGATCTCCGCCGTGGTCGCGGGGCTCGGGGTCGGCGGGATCGCCGTGGCGCTCGCCGCCCAGGCCGTCCTCGGCGACCTGTTCGCCTATTTCACGATCCTGTTCGACCGGCCCTTCGAGATCGGCGACTTCATCATCGTGGGGGACCAGATGGGCACGATCGAGCGTTTCGGGATCAAGACCACGCGGATCGCCGGGCTCGGCGGGGAGCAGATCGTCGTGTCCAACAAGGACCTGACCGACTCGCGGGTCCGCAACTTCAAGCGGATGGAGCGGCGGCGGGTCGTGTTCCGCCTCGGGGTGACCTATCAGACGCCGGCGGATGCGCTGGAGGCGATTCCGGCGATCGTCGCGGACGTCTTCCGGGACATCGAGGGGGCGACGCTGGATCGCGCGCACTTCTTTTCCTTCGGGGACTTCAGCCTGATCTTCGAGATCGTTTATTACGTCGAAGGGAACGACTACACGAAGTACATGAACATCCAGCAGGCGGCGAACCTGCGGATCCGCGGTGAATTCGAAAAGCGGAAAATCGAGTTCGCCTACCCGACCCAGACCCTTTACCTGAACAAGGCATGAGCCCGGAAGTCGCGTTCCTCCTGCAGTTCGCCCTGATCCTCGTCCTGGCGCGCGCGCTGGGGGAGGTCATGCAGCGCATCAATCAGCCCGCCGTCCTTGGAGAGCTGCTGGCGGGCATCCTGCTCGGGCCCTCCGTGCTGGGTTGGGCGTGGCCGGAGCTGCAGCGGACCGTCTTTCTGCAGACGGAGCACCTCCAGACCATGTCCTACGTGGGGCTGGTGCTCCTGATGCTGCTGACCGGACTGGAGACCGACGTCCGTAGCATGCGGAACATGGGGCGGACGGCGCTCCTGGCCTCGATCTTCGGCATCGCCGTGCCGTTCGCCTCGGGGATGCTCCTCGGATGGGCCCTGCCGGACTCCTACGCGCTGAAGGGCCCCCTGCCGCTGATGCTCTTCCTCGCCACGGCGATGGGGGTCTCGGCCATGCCGGTGATAGCGAAGATCCTCATCGACCTGAACATGGTCCGGCGCGACCTCGGCATCCTGACGCTCAGCGCGGCCGTCGTGGACGACACCATCGGCTGGATCGTCCTCGCGATGATCTCCGGGATGGTGACCACCGGCGCGTTCGAGCCGTCCCGGCTCGCGGCGACCCTGGGCTGGCTCGTCGCGTTCATGCTGGCGGCGCGGTACCTGCTCTACCCGGGGCTGAAGATGGGGCTGGCGCGGGCGGACCACCTCCTCCGGATCTCCGGCGGCGAGCTGGTGGTCATCGTGGGCGTCACCCTGCTGTGCGGGGCCGCCACCGAGGCGATGCACGTCCACGCGGTGTTCGGCGCCTTCGTGGCGGGCACCCTGGTGCGGCAGTGCCCCACCCTTCGGACCGAGCGGCTGCACAAGCTGGAAAGCGTCACCCTGTCGCTGTTCGCCCCCCTCTTCTTCGGCGAAGTCGGGCTGCGGGTGGACTTCTCGCAGATCCAGGGCTTCCTGCTTCCCGCCGCAGTCCTGCTCATCGCGATCGCCGGCAAGGTGGCCGGCTGCTTCGTCGCAGGGATCCTCGGGCGGCTCCACCCGTGGTCGGCGCTGGCCCTCGGGTTCCTGATGAGCGCCCGGGGCGCCGTGGGGCTGGTGGTGGCGAAGATCGGCCTCGACCTGGGAATACTGAACGTCGAGCTCTTCTCCTGCATCGTCCTGATGTCGATCCTCACCTCCTTCATGGCCCCGGTCCTGGTGAAGACCGTCCACGGGAGGATCCCGGTGACCGAAGAGGAACGGCGGCGCATGGCGCCGGTCCCGGAGACCTTCCTGCCCTCGTCGGCCATGAAGATCCTCGTCCCCGCCGGCGGCGGCCCGAACGCGTTGTCGGCCTCCCACGTCGCGGCCGTGCTGTGCGGCGAGGAGGGAAACCGGGCGACCGCGATCTACGTGGACACGCAGCGGCGGACGCTGCCGGACCGGATCGCGTTCTGGAGAAAACGTCCCAGGATGGACGTCGCCGGGTACTTCGCGGAGATCCAGGCCGCGTCGCCGGGTTCCCGCGGCATGCTGCTCACCCGCGAGGTTCCGTCCGGGAAGGGCGTCCGGGAGACGATCCTGGAAGAAGCGCGGCATGGATACGATTTCCTCTTCCTGGGCGCCTCCATGCACACCCACCCGATCTACAATCCGCTGATCTCCGGCATCGTGAGCGCAAGCCCGGCCCAGGTCGTGATCTTCCGCACCCCCCATTACGGCAGGACGGCTCCCCTTCCCTTCCGGCGGATCCTCGTCCCGACGAACGGCAGCCGGCACGCGGACGCCGCCTACGAGTTCGCTGCCGACTACGCCTGGCGCGTCGGCGCCCGGGTGACGATGCTTTTCTTCGTCCAGTCGCTGGAGCAGAACCCGCTGCTGCCGAGCCTCGGGACCGACCAGGCGGAGATGCGGGCGCACCAGGTCATGCTGGAGAACCTGCAGGGGAGGGTGCCGGAGAAGCTCCGCAGGCATCAGACCGACATTCGCGTCGTGGAGGGGATCTCGCTGATCGCCGCCATCACGGACGAGGTCCGCGAAGGCGGGCACGACCTGGTGATCCTCGGTGCGGAGAACCGCAGCATGACGGAGAGGATCTACTTCGGTCCCGTCGTGGAAGGGTGCCTGGAGCGTCTCGGATGCGCCGTTGCGGTCGTCGTGCCGAGCCGCGGCCTGGGGCGGCGGACGCAGTGATCCGCCCCGCCGAGCCCGCATTTCTCACCAGAGTCCGTAGCGAGGCGGTGGAGACGGGCGTGGCCACAAGGCGTCGCGACCGAGGGCCCCGGAGGCGCACTTGAAAGTGCGTCGAGGAGCCCGACCGAGCGCAACGCAGTAGACATGCACGTATCCGCCGCCGCAGTAGGAGGCTGGTGAGAAATGCGGGCTAGCGACCTCCCCGGGACAGCTCCTCGATCACCGACGCCAGCGGGCCATGCCCGCCGAACAGGACGAGCTTGTCTCCCGCGAGCAGCACGAACGACGGCAGCGGCTGCACGACGGCCTGGTCCCCCCGCAGGACCGCCAGGATCGTGATCCCCGGGTCCCCCCCGGTCGGCAGCTCCCCCGCCGTCCGCCCGGCCCAGACGGATCCCGGGGAGACGTAGAAGACCTCGATCACCTTCTTCCGCAGGAACTCCTCGAACGCCGCCACCATGGCTTCCCCGCGGGGAGCCTCGCGCTCGCGAAGGATCCGGTAGGTCCCGCTGCGGATCAGCTCCTCCTGCTGCAGGACGATGTGGTCCGGGACGTGGTACTCCCGGAGAACGCGGGCGAAGATCTCCACCGAGGTCTCGAATTCCTCGGGGATGACCGCGTTCGCCCCGAGGGCGATCAGGTCGTCCACGTCCGCCACGTACCGTGTCCGCACGAGGATGAACAGCCCCGTGCCGGCGCGCCGCGCGACCGCGACCGCGCGGCGGGTCGCCATCGGATCCGAGATGGCGAGGACCATCATCCTCGCGCGGGAGATCCCCAGCCGGTCGAGGATCTCCGGGTTGTTCACGTCCCCGTAGAAGATCGGCTCCCCCTCCTCCCGGAACCGCCGCACCAGCATGTCGTTCAGGTCCACCACGACGTAGGGAAGGCCGACGGACCGGAGCACCTTCGCCAGGTTTCTCCCGTTCATTCCGTACCCGGCGATGATGACGTGGTTCTCCTTCTGCGGGCCGGACGGGGCTCCCTCCACCGGGGCGGCCTCGTCCGGAACCCTTGCGATCCGCCGCGTCCAGAAGCGCGCGATCCCGGGCGCGGCGTTCACCAGGAACGGCGTGGCGATCATCGTGAGGACGGCGACGACCAGGAGATACTGGTAGGCCCCCGTGTTCACCAGCCCTTCGCGGTAGCCCTGGAGCAGCAGGACGAAAGAGAATTCCCCGACCTGGGCCAGCGCCACTCCGCCGAGCACCGCCGTCGTCCACGCGTACCTCTGAAGGCGGATCGCCGCTCCGGCGCAGAGCGCCTTCCCCGCCAGCACCGCCGCCGTCAGGAGGAGGAGCTGCGGAAGGTGCCGGGCCAGGAACGGAAGGTCGAGGAGCATCCCGGCGGAGACGAAGAAGATCCCGTTGAAGACGTCCCGGAAGGGGAAGATCTGCGCGGCGATGTCGCTGATGTAGTCCGACTCGGTGATGACCAGCCCCGCAAGGAAGGCGCCCATCGCCAGCGACAGCCCGAACATCTGGGCGAAGGAAGCCGTCCCGAGGATGAGGAAAAGGACCGCCATCGCCAGGATCTCCCGGCGGTTGAGCCGGATGACCTCATGGAGCAGGCGCGGGATGACGAACGTCGCAAGCAGAAGGACGGCGGCGACCCCCGCGCCCGCCTTCAGCAGCGTGAGAGCGACATCGGAGAGCCGGGCCGTCTCCCAGTCCCCCAGGGAAGGGATCAGCAGCATCATCGGGATCACGGCCATGTCCTGGAACAGCAGGATGCCGACGGAGATGCGGCCGTGCGCGCTCTCGATCTCCATCCGCTCGGAGAGGAGCTTCATGACGATCGCGGTGCTCGACACGGAGAGGACGAAGCCGATGAACAGCGCCTGCGGGACGGGGAAGCCGGCCGGCAGCAGGATCAGCAGGACGGCCAGGATCGTCCCGAGGAGCTGCCCGCCGCCCCCCATCAGCAGCCGGCGCCGCATCTTCCCCAGGTTGCTGAAGGAGATCTCGAGCCCCACGGTGAACAGGAGGAGGGCCACCCCGATCTCCGCGAGCGAATTCACCATCACCGTCCCCGACACCAGCTTCGCCCCCGAGGGGCCGATGATGGCGCCGCCGACGAGGAAGGCCGTCACGACGGAGAGCTTGAGCCTGCTGAAGAGGAGGGCGACGGTGATGGAGATCGCGAGGACGACCGCCAGGTCGCGCAGAACATGGTGCAGATCCAAGTGCCCCCCCGCGTTCGGTCGGTTTCCTTGAGTCTAACAGCACCACGTGGCGGTTTTTCCGCGGATTTACGCTAAAGTTTCCGGAGGGGCGGTCCGAGAAGAGAGGTAGCAGGACGCTGACGGTTTTGCTCCCCCTCCCCGGGGGGGCATATGCCCGCATCCCCCGCCAAGAGAACCGCGGGCAGACGGGAAGATCCCCCGAGGTTCCCGCCTTACCTTGGGGGGTCTCCATTTCTCTATAATATTCCGATGAATCGCATGGAGGGATCGGGGATGGCCCGGAACGGCGAACGGGAGGTCCGGCGGTTCTTCGAGGCGGCGGGGCTTCGCAAGGAGATCCTCCGGTTCCCGGAATCGACGCACGACTCGGAAAGCGCCGCGCGCTCCCTCGGCGTGGAGCCCGGCCGGATCGCCAAGACCATCCTGTTCCTGGCCGACGCGTCCCCGGTCGCCGTCGTGGTTTCCGGGGACCGCAGGGTGGACCTGAAGAAGGTCCGTTCCCTGGGGCACGGCCGGAACGTGCGCCTCGCGGGAGCCGGGGACGTCACGGCCCTCACGGGATTCGCGGTCGGCGCGGTGTCGCCCGTGGCGCTCCCCCCCGGGATCCCCTTGTACCTCGACCGGTCGCTGCGCCGGTTCCCCGTCATCTACCCCGCCGCGGGGGAGACGGACTGCATGTTCGCCACCACCCCCGACGAGCTGGCCGCCCTGACCGGCGGCAGGGAGGCGGACCTGTCCCGCGACGACGGTTGAGGCGCTTCCCGCACCCGTTTTCCGCCGTTCGCGGATACAATGGTTTCCTGGAGAGCGAACCGGATGGCGACCGGATCGACGGACATCGTTGCCTGCCCCGACTGCGACCTGCTGCAGCGGGTCCCGTCCGTTCGGGCGGGCGAGACGGCCCGCTGCCCGCGCTGCGGGCGGGCGCTCGCCACCGGGAAGACGGACCCCTTCGACCGCACGCTGGCGCTGGCGCTTGCCGCCCTGGTCGCCCTCGTTCTCGCCAATACGGAGATCCTGATGGAGCTCTCCGCCCGGGGGCGGGAATCGAGCACGACGATCCTCGGCGGCGCGCGGGAGATGTGGCGGCAGGGGGAAAGGGTCTCGGCCGTCCTGGTGTGTTTCTTCACGACGGCGGCGCCCGCCGCCTACATCGGCTGCATGATCGCCCTGCTGCTCGCGGTGCGGCGCCCCCCCGCCCCGCGGTGGGCCGGGACCGTGCTGCGCTGGGCGGAGACCGGCAACCTCTGGTCGATGGTCGAGGTGATGATGCTCGGCATCCTCGTCTCCCTCGTCAAGATCGCCTCCCTGGCGGACGTGCGGCCGGGCATCGGCTTCTTCGCGGTCGGGCCGCTCGTGTTCCTGCTCGCGGCGATGTCCACCAGCTTCGATCCGCGGGAGGCCTGGTCGCGGGTGCGGTGGGAGAACGGCTATTGGCCGGGGTCGGACCGATGACCCGCCCCCCGCCGACCGCCGCCCTCGCCGGATTCGTCTCCTGCGGGACGTGCGGGCTGCTCTGCCGCCCGGCGGAAGCGGGGAAGCCGGGGGAATGCCCGCGATGCGGGGAGCCGCTGGCCTTCCGGTTGCCCGAATCGATCGAGCGCACCTGGGCATACGTCGTCGCGGCGGCGGTCTGTTACCTTCCGGCCAACCTCCTCCCGGTGATGACCACCACCACGATCAAGGCCACCACGGAGAGCACCATCCTCAGCGGCGTCATCCATTTCTACACGACCGGCTCCTGGTTCCTGGCGCTGATCGTCCTCGTCGCGAGCGTGATCATCCCGCTGGGGAAGCTCGGCGCCCTGGCCTACCTGCTGGTCACGGTCATGCGCCGCTCGACCGGGAGACCCCTCGAGCGGGCGCGCCTGTTCCGCATGTTGAAAGCCATCGGGCGTTGGTCCATGCTCGATGTATTCGTCGTCATGTTCGTCGTCGCCCTCGTGCGGTTCGAGCCGTTCATGTCGGTGGTCCCGGGGCCCGGCGTCCCGTTTTTCGCGGCGGTGGTGATCCTGACCATCCTCGCCGCGGACGCCTTCGACCCGCGCCTGATCTGGGACCCCGCCGGGAAAACAGGAGGAACAGGTGGCTGAAGACTCCGGACTCCCGAACGTACCCGTTCCCGAGGCGGAAATCGCGCCGAAGCGCCGCCTTCCGATCTCCGTCGTCTGGTTCATCCCGCTCCTCGCCGCGCTGGCCGGCGTCGGCGTCGCCGTCCAGCAGTACCTGGCCGAGGGTCCCGCCATCCAGATCTCGTTCCGGTCCGGCGAAGGGGTGGAGGCGGGCAAGACGACCATCAAGTACAAGGACATCGAGATCGGGCAGGTGACGGGAGTGCGGCTGTCGGAGGACTACACCCGGATCCTCGTCACGGCGAAGATGGAGAAAAGCGTCGAGAAGCTGCTGGGCAGCGACGCGAAATTCTGGATCGTGAAGCCGCGCGTGACCCTGAGCGGGATCTCCGGCATCGGCACCCTGCTCTCCGGGAACTTCATCCGGTTCGAGCCGGGGACGTCCCGCGTCCCGGGGCGCGAATTCACGGGGCTCGAGACGCCGCCCGCCGTCACCCAGGACCTCCCCGGGAGGGAGTACCGGCTCCGGGCCGATACCCTCGGCTCCCTCGGAGTCGGCTCCCCGGTGTACTACCGGCGGCTGAGCGTGGGGCAGGTCATTTCCAGCGCCCTGGCGCCGGACGGCAGGTCGGTGGAGATCCGGATCTTCCTGAACGCGCCGTACGACAAGTTCGTTTCGTCGGGCACGCGGTTCTGGGAGGCCAGCGGGGTCGACGTGACGGCCGGCGTCGACGGGTTCACCGTGCAGACGGAATCGTTTCTCTCCCTCGTGATCGGGGGGATCGCGTTCGAGACGCCTCCTTCCCTGGAGGGATACCATCCCGTGCCGGACAACGCGGTGTTCCTCCTTGCCGCCGACCGGACCGCGGCGCTTTCCCCGCAGGAGGGCGAGGCCGACCCGTACGCCCTGCATTTCGACGAGCAGCTTCGCGGCCTTTCGGTCGGAGCGCCCGTGAATTTCATGGGGCTGCAGGTGGGAGAGGTCACGGGGATCCGGCTGGAGTTCGATCCCGCGACGGAAAGCGTGGGGACGCGCGTGGACATCGTCGCCTTCCCGTACCGCTTCCTGAGGGACATGAAAAAGGCGGGCCCCTACGCGAAGAAGGAGCTGCCGCCCGGGAAGCGCCGGGAGCTGATGCAGCGCCAGGTCGTCGGGAAGGGGCTCCGCGCGCAGCTCCGCAGCGGCAGCCTGCTCAGCGGGCAGCTCTACGTCGCCCTCGACTATTTCCCGGACGCGCCGCAGGCCATGATCGACTGGTCCGGAAAGCCGCCCCGGTTCCCGACCGTCCCCGGCGAGACGACGGTCCTCCGGGCCACGCTGTCGAGCATCCTGGCGAAGATCGACAACGTCCCCATCACGGAAATCGGCAAGGAAACGAAGGAGGCGATCGCGAGCCTCGACCGGACGCTTCGCCTCCTCGAGGGGGAGACGCTGCCCGAGGCGAAGAAGAGCTTCGCGACCCTCGACAGGACGCTCTCCCGGGTCGACAGCGAGATCGTCCCCGAGGCCCGGAAGGCGCTCGAGGAGCTGCGCCGGGCCTCCGCGGCGGCCGAGCGCGCCCTCAAGGACGCGGACGAGATGCTCCTCGCCCCGGACGCGGCGGGGCGGCAGGAGCTGCTCGACGCCCTCCGGGAAACCGCACGCGCGGCGCAGGCGGTCCGCCTGCTGGCCGACTCCCTGGAAAGAAATCCCTCCGCGGTGATCCGCGGCAGGAAACCGGAGAAGCCCCGATGAGAAACCCGGTCCCCGTCTTCCTCTGCGCGCTGGCCATCGGCTGGGCGGGATGCGCCACGCCCCGGTCGGAGTTCTACACCCTGCACGCCCCCGCGGCCGCGCCCGGCGCCTCGGCCCCGCGCGTCGCGGTCGGGCCGGTCTCCATCCCCTCCCTCGTCGACCGTCCCCAGATTGTCGTCCGGACCGGGCCGAACCGGGTCTTCATCGACGAGTTCCACCGCTGGGGATCGCCGCTGCGCGACGACATCGCCCGGGTCGTCGCGGGGAACCTGGCCTCGCTGCTGGAGGCCTCCTCCGGCGCGTACCGCGTCCGCATCGACGTGACGGCCTTCGACTCCGTCCCCGGCGAGGCGGCCGTCCTGGAAGCCGCCTGGACGGTCCGGGCGGAAGGGAGCGACGGAGACCGCTCCCGGCCATCGCGCTCGGGGCGGACCGCCGTCCGGGAGCCCGTGAAGGGCGAGGGCTACGAGGCGCTCGCCGCGGCGCACAGCCGGGCGCTGGAAGTCTTGAGCAAGGAGATCGCGGAGGCGGTCCGGACGCTGGAGGGCGGGGGGAAGTGAGTCAGCCCTCGATGCCCAGCACCCGGATCAGGCGGAACAGGTAGGTCGGCGACAGGCCTAAGAGCTCGGCCGCCCGCGTCTTGTTCCCGCCGGCCTTCGCGATCGCGCGGCGGAGGACCGCCCGCTTGTGCTCCCGGACGGAGTCGTGGAAACGCTCCTCCTCGGGCGAGGCGGGGACGGGCTGCGCCTCCGGGTCCGCCAGTCCGAAGCAGAGGTCGGCGGAGGCGATCTCCCCGCCCTCGGAGAGCGCCGCCGCGCGCGCGACGGCGTTCTCCAGCTCGCGGATGTTCCCCGGCCACGCGTACCGCCCGAGCGACTCCAGCGCCCCGGGAGCGAACGCCTTCCGCCCCGCGCCGAGCTCGCGGCAGGTCCGGGCGAGGAAGAACTCCGACAGGGGGACGACGTCCTCCCGGCGCTCCCGCAGCGGCGGCAGATGGATGGGGATCCCGTTGACGCGGTAGTAAAGGTCCTCCCGGAACTTCCCCTGTGCCGTCTCCCGCTTCAGGTCGCGGTTCGACGCGCAGATGAGGCGCACGTCGGAGGAGAAGGTCTTGACGCCGCCCACCCGCTCGAACTCCCGGTCCTCCAGGACCCGCAGCAGCTTCGCCTGCGCGTCCGGCGGGACCTCCCCCACCTCGTCGAGGAAGAAGGTGCCGCCGTCGGCGAGCTCGAACCGGCCGGGCTTGGACTGGACCGCGCCGGTGAACGCCCCCTTCTCGTACCCGAACATCTCCGCTTCCCACAGCGTCGGCGGGATCGCCGCCCCGTTGATTTTCAGGAACGGGCCGTCGCGGCGGGGGCTGATCCGGTGGATCGCCCGGGCGACCAGCTCCTTTCCCGTCCCGGTCTCCCCCGTGATGAGCACGGAGAACGGGGAGGCGGCCGCCTTCTCGATCACCTTGCGCACCTCGAGCCAGGCGGGCGACCGTCCCACCATCCCGAACCACTCCTCCACCGGCGCGCTCGCCCCCTCGCGCTCGGACACGGCGGAATGGGCGACGGCGTTCCCCACCACGCGCAGCAGCTCCGCCTCGTCGAACGGCTTGGAGATGTAGTCGAAGGCGCCCGCCCGCATCGCCTCGACGGCGTCCTCGATCCGGCCGAACGCCGTCACCAGGATCACGGGGAGCGCGACGTGGCGCTCACGGCACAGGCGGAACAGCTCCAGCCCGTCCATCTTCGGCATCCGGATGTCCGTCACCAGCGCGTCGACCCGGTGCTCCGCGAGGAACGCGGCGGCGGCCGCGCCGTCCGTCGCCTCGGACACCTCGTACCCCTCCCGCGTCAGCATCGCCCGCAGGATGCGGCGCAGGTTCCGGTCGTCTTCCGCTATGAGGATCGAGCCCTTCATGCTTGCGCTAAGCCTCCGGGAGCTTCACGACGAAGCGGCTCCCGCTCCCTTCCCGGCTTTCCACGGCGATCGACCCGCCGTTCTCCTCGACGATCCGGCGGCAGATCGCCAGTCCCATCCCCACCCCGCGCTCCCGCGTCGTGAAGAAGGGGCGGAACAGCAGGCCGCGGTCCGAGTCGGTGATCCCGAGCCCCGTGTCCTCCACGGAGATCAGCGCCTTCCCTCCGGCAGCGCTCACCCGGACGGTCAGGTCCCCTCCCTGGGGCATCGCCTCGACGGCGTTCGTAAGGAGATTGTAGACCACCCGCTCGACCTCCGCGGGGTCCGCGTTGACGCTGGGAGCCGGATCGCCGAACAGTACATGCCGCCGCACCGATCCCATCGCGGCGGACTTCTCCCGAAGGAGGCGGGCCACCGCCTTCTCCACGGGCTCCCGCAACGACAACGTCCGCGGCTTGCGCCCCGAAGGGCGCGCGTATTCGAGGAACTCCGTGACGACGCCGTTCAGGCGGTCCGCCTCCTCGACGATGATGTCGAGGAACTCCCGCTCCTTCGCGCCCGCCTCCCGGCTCAGGAACTGCGCCGCTCCCTTGATCGCGCCGACGGGCGTCCGGACCTCGTGGGCGAGCCCCGCCGCCAGCTCCCCGATCGTGGCGAAGTGCTCCCGGCGCTGGATGCGCTGCTGCTGCCGCAGGTTCTCCACGGCCAGGCCGATCCCGTCCAGGAACGGCAGGAGCAGCTCGATCTCCCGGAACGACGGCCGCTTCTCCCGCCAGCGGAACAGAACGACGGCGACGAGCTTCCCCCGCAGGAAGACGGGGATCGACGCGTCGAACGTGTCGTCCCAGATCGTGACGTCGGCCGCCTTCGACCCGCCGTGCTCCATGACGCGCAGGACGGGATACCGCTTCGAGAAGCGCGAGAACGCCCGGATGTACTCCTCCGGCCGCACGGGCAGCGTCCCGAACCCCTCGTCGGCGCCCCCTTCCGGTCCGACCCACAACGATACGTCGCCGACGAAGGGGACCTGGGAAAGCGCCTCCTCCACGTTCCGCGCGATCTCCGCGAGCGACTGCGCCTCCGGAAGCTTCCTGGCGAAGCCCGAGAGCACCGACTGCACCTTCCGCGACTGCCGCACGAGGAGGTCCGAGGAGATGGCGCCGAGCTTCCGCATCAGGACGGGGTAGAACGTCAGCAGGAAGATGGAGATCAGGAACACGCCCGCCAGCGGGAACCAGAATTTCCTGCCGGACGCCACCTCGAGGACGCCGAAGACGACGGCGAAGGCGAAGACCTGGATGACGAGCAGAACGCCGCGCCCGACGATGTCCGGCAGCTCGAAAAAATGGAGGTGGAGAATCCCCGTCGCCACGAAATAGAAGAAGACGAGCACCCCGAACGCCGCCAGCGGCGGGAAGTAGATGCCGGTGCCGGGGAGGAAGTTGAGCGGCGCCACCGCGCTGGCGATCCCGCCGCCGATCACGAGGAACTGGTACTTCTTCCGCTCGACCGCGGTGTGGGTGTCGCCGAAGCCGTGCCGCAGGATGATGTACAGCCCCGCGCCCAGGTACGGATAGACGTACAGCATGGCCGCCACGTTCCACCAGGGAGAGAGGAGCAACGGATCGTAGAAGAGCGTCACTCCGAACGCCGCGCTCGCCCACATGCCGGCGACGAACGCCGCGGAAAACCATCGCGGGCGCGTCCGGACCGCGGCGCCGCAGTACCTCAGCGCGAACGGGGGGAGGAACATCGCCCCCGCCAGGCTCACCTTGTGCCAGAAGTCGGAAGACATCGTCTTCCAGAGGAATTCCGGGAAGCACCACAGGAAGATGACGAAGGAGAGGTCGGAGAACGCCTTCGCCTCGCGGTCGCCCCGCGCGAAGGCGCGAAGGTACACGGCAATGGCCAGCGCCACCACCCCCGCGACAAGGCTTCCCTGGGCGTAATAGTCCATGATGGGGAGAACAGGATCCGGTCCGGACCCCGCGCTCCCTACGTCCGCCATCTTCAGCGCAGGCGGGCCTCTGCCGCTGCCCAGTCGACGTTCCGGAAGAACGCCGCGATGTAGTCGGCCCGCTTCAGCCCGTAATCGATCATGAAGGCGTGCTCGAACACGTCCATGACGAGGATGGGGGCCGCCCCGGCCAGGTTCGCCACGTCGTGCTCGTTGACCCACTGGTTGAAGAGCCGGCCGCTCTCCCCGTCCCGGTACAGCACGACCCAGCCGATGCCGCGCATCGCGCCCGCGGCGCGGAAATCGGCCTCCCACTTCTCCACGCTTCCGAACTCCGCCGCGACCGCCTTCCCGAGCCTCCACGCCGGATCCAGCGCGCCTTTCCCCCCGAGATTGCCGAAGTAGAGCTCGTGCAGCCGCATCCCGTTCCACTCCCAGCCGAAGCGGCGCTTCAGCTCCGCGTACTCGGGAGCGGCCGTTTTCCCCTCGGCCAGCATCGCCGCCAGGAGATCCGAAAGCTTGTTCGTGTTGGCGACGTATCCCTGGTAGAGGGTGAAGTGGTTCTTCAGCAGCGTTTCGCCGAAACCTTCCATGCCGATCAGCTTCCCGTAGTCCATGGCGGCGTAGGGCATGCCTCTCCCTCCTTTTCCGGATGTGGTTGGATATCCCTATTCTGCCTGAAGGGGGGAGCCGGCGGACAAGATTCTTTCGCCGGCGGGAACGGGCTCCCCGGAGGGAACCCGCCCCCGCTCGCGGAACGGCGTCACTTCCAGTTGTACTTGACCATCGGGGCGTTCGGATCGCCCGCCCATTCCTGGGAGGATCCGTCGTACATCTTCACGTTTTTATATCCGAGAACCTCCGAGAGGACGAACCACCAGCCGGACGCGAGCCGGCCGGTATCGCAGTAGACGATGATCTCGGCGTCCTTGTCCTTGCCCACCACGCCCTCGGCCATCCCCTCGAGATCGGCCATGGGCCTGAACGCCCCCTCCTTGGTAAAGAGCCACGCGGAGGGAAGGCTCACGGAATGGGGGATGCGGCCCGCGCGCGCCACGAACGGGAGCTTCGACGCGCCGAAGAAGAAATCCGGGGTGCGCGTGTCGACGATCACCGCTTTCCCGATCTTCGAAAGGACGTCGGCCTTGGAGACCAGGATCCCCTTGTTGTAGGCGAGCTTCCCTTTCGCTGCGCCCGCCTTGCCGGGCTCCGTGGATTGCGGCTTCCTGTCGGCAGCCCACTTGTTGGAGCCGCCGTCGAGCACGCCCACCTGCCCGACCCCGGCGTACTTCAAGGTCCAGGCGACCCGGGTCCGGTTCACCTGCTCCGCAACGTTGTCGACGGATCCGACGACCACGACGGGCGTGTCCTTCCCGATCCCCGCCCCTTCCAGGATGGCGCTCAGCACCTCGTCGTCGGGGACCTGGTTGTCCATCTTGTCCCGGGTCACGGCCCAGGTGCCGTACGGCTGATGGAACGCATTTGGAACGTGCCCGGCCTTGTAAGCATCGCCGCTGCGGATGTCGACGATCCGGAGGTCCGGCGCGTTCGCGTTCTTTTCCAGCCAGTCGGCGGACACGATCTTCGGGATTTCCAGGGCCGGGGCTACGGCGGGAACGGCCAGGATCAGCGCCGCCAGCCATACAAGCAATACCTTGTCGCGGAGCCTCATTTTACCCTCCTGCGGATTATTTGGTTTGTGCGGCATCAACATCCTGCTGATTGTCCAAAAGATGCGGGAATAAAGAAAAAGGTTCCCTGAGGAATCCCTTCATCTTCCCGCCGGAAAAAAGGCCCACGCGGCGCATGGCGACCGTGGGCCTTCATCCACCGGACAAAGAACGGCGGGATCTACTGTTTCGAGGCTGCCCTTTTCTTTCTCCCCTCCGCCAGCTTTCCGGCAAGACCTTTTTCCTGGGCGATTTTCTTTTTCGCTTCCGAATACTTCCTCGCGACGAGCGGGGTCTTCGAGGGAATTCCGAACGCCTTCCGGTAATCTTTCGGGGTCATCTGGTGGCTTACGGCGATATGCTTTTTCAACGTCGTGAACGACTTGCCGCAGACAAGGCAAACCACTTTATCCGCGCCGAACGCCTTGTTCACCGGGATGGCCGGCTTGACTTCCTTGGCGCCGATTTCGATTTCCTCGCCCTCGGCTCCGGCAAGTGCCACCAGTTTCTGATACACCGCCTGCATTTCGCTTAATAGTTCATCCGATCCCATTTCATTTACGGAAGCGTGCGCAGAAACAATTTCCGCCGTCAGCTCCACCAGCAGTTTTTTCTCCATTATTCTCCCCCGAAAGTTGATTTTTCATAAATCATTGTTTATCGATAACCTCTCCGTTGTCAATACACTAATAACCAAAATAAAAACTTCATCCGTTTTATCAAGCACCCGCTTTGTGTCTTCGGAAGAAATCCGATCCATCCTATAATGTAGTCATCTCATCGTAAAGGAAAGCCCCATCGAAACAGTAAATCCTTTTAAAAACAATAGCTTGGACAACAACCAGAAAATCCCCCCCGAGTTGACGGCCGCGTGCGGGATCTCGCTCGTCCTGTACCTTGGATCCTACATGCGAATCCCCCTGGTCCCTCTTCTCGCCGGACGGCTCGGGGCCTCCACGAGCGAGGTCGGCTGGATCGGCGCCGCCTCCATGTTTGCTGCGGCCTTCCTCTCCTTCCCGCTGGGGCTGATGTCCGATCGGATCGGGCGGAGATTGCTGATCCTTTCCGGGGTCGCGGTCTCCTGCATGACCTCCGTTCTCCTGCCCGCCGCCCGCGCGCCGCTGCATATCGGGCTGATCTACCTGTTTTCCGGCGTGGGGCTGGCCTGCTTCTCCCCAGCGATGATGTCCCACGTCGCGGACATCGTTCCCGCGCGTTTCCTCGGAAGAGCGTACGGCTGGTACACCGCCGCGATCTACGCAGGGATGGCGCTGGGGCCGGGGATCGGGGGAGCGATCGGCTCCCGGGGGTTCGGCGCCGCGTTCGCGGCGTCCGCGCTGATCGTCGGATCGGCGATTCCCCTGTTCTTCCTGCGGATCGGGCCCCGTTCCGACAAGTCCACCCGAGCCCGGTCCGGGGGGAGCCCACTCCCGGACCTCCGGGAAGTCGTGCGGACGCCCGCGGTTCTCGCCTGCTGGACGACGACTTTCTTCTCCTCCTACGCCTGGGGGTCCCTCCTTTCGTTTTTCCCGCTTTACGCAAGAGACGCGGGGATCTCCCTGGTGCACACGGGCCTCATCTTCACGGCGCAGGCGGCGACGAACGCGCTGTTCCGGATACCGGCGGGGCACATGCTGGACCGGGGGGGAGAGCGACGCCTCTTCTTCCTGGGCGGGACCACGTTGTTCGGGAGCTGCATCGCCCTCACGGGCGCGTTCCGCGGAGAGTTCCCTCTCTACCTGCTGTTCGCGGCGGTGGGCGCCTCGATGGCGGTCACGTTCACCGCGGTCGGGACCGTCCTTTCGGAATCGGTGGCGATCCGCGTGCGCGGGCTGGCGATGGGGGGATATAACACGTGCATCTACGGCGGATTCATGGCATCCGCCGCCGTGACGGGGATCGTCATGGAGCGCTGGGGCTACGCGGCGGGATTCGCCTCCGCTGGACTCGCCTGCATCGTATCGACCACGGTCGCCTGGCTCCCCCGGAGGACCCGGTGAAGGAGGCTCACAAGCCGGCGGTCGCGGACCGGGGCATGTAGACGCTCTCCGCCTCGGCGACGAGGCGGTCGATCAGATCCTTCACGCTGGGGATATCTTTTATTTTCCAGACGTTCTCCCCGGAAAACACCAGCCCTTCCTCCACATCGCCGTCGCGGGACATCACGAGGCGATCCACGATGCAGAACTTGTGGGAGCAGCTTTTCAGGCATCCCTTGCGGCACTCCCCGGGGTAAACGTTCTCCCCGCGGAAGTACCGGTCGAGGAAGCGGTTGCGGATCCCCCGCCCCGGCATCCCCACCGGAGAGTCGAGGATCACGATGTCTTCCTTGCGCGCGTTCAGGTAGGCCTGCTTGAAGCCTTCCGCCACGTCGCACTCCTTCGTGAGCACGAAGCGCGTCGCCATCTGCACGGCGTCCGCGCCGAATTTCCCGATCATCTCGGCGATGTCGAAGCCGTCGGTGATCCCGCCCGCCGCGATCAGCGGGACCTTCTTGACCACCTTGCGCACCTCGGGGAAGATCTCGCGCAGCGGCCGGTCCGTGCCGAGGTGTCCGCCCGCCTCCTTCGCCTCCACGACGATGGCGGCCGCGCCCAGCCGTTCCGCCAGTTTCCCGAACTCCGGGGACGACACGATGGAGACGATGGGGACGTCGTGATCCTTTCCCACCTTGAAGACGTCGCGGGAGAAGCCGGCGCCGGTGACGATCATGTCCACGCCCGCCTCGATGGACGCCTTGACGACCTCGGCGAAATGCCGGATGGCATACATGATGTTCACGGCGATCACGCCGCGGGTCATCCGCTTCGCCTTGCGGATGTCCTCCTGCAGCTCGTCGATCGGGATCCCCGACCCGCCGATCGTCCCGATCCCACCGCACTCCGCCACCGCGGCCGCGAGCGACGACGTGGAAACGCGCACCGACATCCCGCCCTGGACGATCGGGATCCTCGCGGTGAACCTGCCGATTTTCAATTCAGGAAGCTTCACCTTCCCCCCACCTCCCTTTAGTGCTCCAGTTCATAAATTCAGTCGCGCGCCTTGCCGGATGCGGCGCATCGACGCTCTCGGTGCTCACCGTATTTATGAACTGGAGCACTAGGCAAACGAGCCGATATTGTACCGGAATGAACCGGATTTCGGGGAGAAAAATGGAACGGTCCGCGGGGCGCGGGCGGTTCTGGTATAATTGGCGGCATCGCACGGAATCCCGGGCCGCAGAAGGAGGGTGCAATGCGCCGAATCCTCACGATCGCCTTAGGTCTGGCCGCCGCATCGGGAATCCTGAACGTCTCCCTGTCCCCCGCGAACGCGGCGGATCCCCCCGCCGCCCCCACCGGCGTGACCGTTCCGAAAGGATACCGGGACTGGGCGGTCGTCGCCCCCTCCCAGCGCGACGATAAGGACGAGATCCGCGTCATCCTGGGCAACGGCATCGCGATGAAGGCATACCGCGCGAAGACGCTGCCCTTCCCGGACGGGGCGGTCCTGGCGAAGCTGGCGTGGAAGCGCGTCAAGTCGAGTGAGTTCCCCGACACGCTTGTGCCGAAAAACCCGCAGCGGATCGAGTTCATGGTGAAGGACGCGAAGAAGTACGCCTCCACCGGAGGGTGGGGGTTCGGGCGCTTCGTCGACGGCAAGCCCGCCGGGGAGGCGGATCACTCGACCTGTTTCCCGTGCCACCAGGCAAACGTGAAGGGGCACGATATCGTCTTCACGCGATACGCACCTTGAAGGATCGGGCGGAAAATTGGATTTTCACGTAACGCCGCTGCGAAGCGGCTCCTCCGGAAACCTCACGCTCGTCTCCCACGCGGGGACGATCCTGCTGGTCGACGCAGGCCTCCCCTCCCAGCGGGGGCTCTCGGCGGCGCTCTCGGAGGCGGGATACGGATGGGACGACGTGGACGGCGTCCTGGTATCGCACCTGCACAGCGACCACATCAACGAGTCCGCCGTCGCCTGCTGCGCGCGGCACGAGATTCCGATCCACATGCACCAGGGCAACCTCGACGGCTTCGCCCGGAAGGTCCTCCCCCGGTCGCCCGCGCGGGGGCCGGTCCTGCCGTTCCGGGACGGCGAGACGTTCTGCATCGGGGGGATCGCGGTCCGGTCGTTCCGGGTCCCCCATGATGCGCGGGGAGTCACGTGCGGGTTCTCCTTCACGACCGCCGCCGCGGAGCGCGACGTCCGCGTGACGATGGCCACCGACCTGGGCCGGAACGAGAACGGCCTGTTCGAGCAGTTCGTCGACAGCGACCTGATCCTGATCGAGGCGAACTACGACGAGGAGATGCTGTACCGGAGCCGGCGGCACGACCGGGCGCGGGTGGGTTCGGGCGTGGGGCATTTCTCCAACGTCCAGGCGGGGAAATTCCTGGTGCGGGTCCTCCAGGAAAGCCGGAAGACCCCCTCGGCCGTCATCCTGTGCCACCTGAGCCTCGACCACAACACTCCCGACCTTGCGCGCGGCACGGTCCGGGAGATCCTGTCCGCCCACCGGTTCGACGGGATCCCCGTCCACGCGGCCCGGCGGGACGGACCGCTGCGGAAATTCAGCGTTTGATGGCCGGGGACCCGTGAATAACGGGATCCGCGCGGTCGTCCAAATGGATCGGCAAGAAAAACCATGGGGGAATTCCATGCGCAAGACCGTCTGCCTCGCAATGATCGCCCTCCTGCTGCTCCCCGTCCTCCAGGGGTGCGCCACGACGGGCAACGGGATGCAGGAGCGCCGGAACACCGTCGTGGGCGCGGGGGCGGGCGCCGTCGGGGGGGCGGTCATCGGAGGAATCGTCGGCGGGAAGCGCGGCGCGGTGGTCGGCGGGCTGCTGGGCGGCTTGACCGGCGGCATCCTCGGCAGCTACAAGGACCAGAAGGAGAAGGGGCTCGCGGAGACGAAGCTGGCCCACGCGGATTATGACGCGGCGAAGGGATCCCGGGTGCGGATCGAGCAGGTCCGTTCCACCCCGCCCAACGTCCGTGCCGGGGACACCGTCGAGATCCAGATGACGTACGCCATCCTGACCCCGCGGGAAGACGTCATGGTTCCCATCCGGGAAACCCGCGAGATCCTGTTCGAAGGCTCCCGCGTGGGGGAGGCGTCGATCGACATCGAGCGCGAGGGCGGCACGTGGCGCTCCGTCGTCCCGATCACCCTGCCCCGCAACGCCCGCCCGGGCAGCTATCGCGTCGTCGTGACCGTCGATACGCGCAGCGGCGGTAAGGATTCCGAAGAGATCACGTTCCGGGTCCGTTGAAGGGGAACGGCCCGCCGCGATGAAGCCCACCCTCCGAGGCCGCGACATCGATCTCCTTGTCGGCGCGCGCCACTGGGACCCGTTTTCGGTGCTGGGTCCCCACCTCGCCGGCGGCAAGGGGGGGAAGTTCGTATCCATCCGGTCGATCCAGCCGCGGGCGCAAAGCGTCTCCGTCCTGCGCGATGCGGAGGGCGCCGCGACGCGGACGGAGATGGCCCGCATCCATCCCGACGGCGTGTTCGAGGCGCAGTTCCCCGGAGAGGCGAAGATCTTCCCTTACCGCCTCGAGTTCGTCGACGGGGACGGCTTCCGGTGGGAGCGGCACGACCCGTACGCCTTCGGCCTGATCCTTTCCGATTTCGACATCCACCTGCTGGCGGAGGGGACCCACCTCGACCAGTACGAGAAGCTGGGGAGCCATCCGGCGATCCGGGACGGCGTCGCCGGGACCGTCTTCGCGGTGTGGGCGCCCAACGCGGAGCGCGTGTCGGTGG
This sequence comes from Thermodesulfobacteriota bacterium, assembly GCA_040758155.1. NCBI lineage: Bacteria > Pseudomonadati > Thermodesulfobacteriota > Thermodesulfobacteriota bacterium. The sequence goes on along the minus strand of JBFLWB010000151.1, from coordinate 3,155 downwards.
TCTGCAACGCCAACCACTGGGACGGACGAGTGCACCCGATGCGCAACCGCGGGGCGTCTGGGATCTGGGAGATCTTCCTTCCCGGCGTGGGGGAGGAGGAGGTCTACAAGTACGAGATCCGCGCCCGGGACGGCGGCGGGATCCTTCTCAAGACGGATCCCTTCGCGTTTCGCTGCGAGCGGCCGCCCCGCACGGGGTCGATCGTCTGCTCCGTCGACGGGTACGCGTGGGAGGACGCGGAATGGATGGCGCGGCGTGCGCGCCGCAACCCGCTCGACGGCCCGCTCTCCGTCTACGAGGTCCACCTGGGGTCCTGGAAACGGAACGGGGAAGGGCGATATCTCTCCTACCGGGAGCTCGCGGACGAGCTGGTGCCGTACGTCCTGGAGATGGGATACACGCACATCGAGCTGCTGCCGGTCGCCGAGCACCCCTTCGACGGCTCGTGGGGATACCAGGTGCTCGGGTACTTCGCCCCCACCTCCCGCTTCGGCCGGCCCGAAGATTTCATGGAATTCGTCGACCGGTTCCACCGGGCGGGGATCGGCGTGATCCTCGACTGGGTCCCCGCGCACTTCCCGCGCGACGCCCACGGGCTCGCCCTCTTCGACGGGACGCACCTGTATGAACACGCGGACCCGAGGCTGGGCGAGCACCGGGACTGGGGCACCCTCATCTTCAACTTCGGGCGGCGCGAGGTGGCGAACTTCCTGCTGTCGAACGCCCTGTTCTGGCTCGACAAGTACCACATCGACGGGCTTCGGGTCGACGCGGTGGCGTCGATGCTCTACCTCGACTACTCGCGCAGGCCCGGCGAGTGGATCCCGAACGCCTTCGGGGGGAGGGAGAACCTCGAGGCGATCGCTTTCCTCAAGCGGATGAACGAGGAGGTGCACGGCCGGCACCCCGGCGCCGTCACGATCGCCGAGGAGTCCACAGCGTGGCCCGCGGTCTCCCGCCCCGTGTACCTCGGCGGGCTGGGGTTCACCCTGAAATGGAACATGGGGTGGATGCACGACATGCTGGAGTTCTTCCGGAAGGACCCCATTCACCGGAAGTTCCATTTCGGAGACCTCACCTTCGCGCTGCTGTACGCTTTCCACGAGAACTTCGTCCTCCCCTTCTCCCACGACGAAGTCGTGCACATGAAGCGCTCGCTGCTCGACAAGATGCCGGGCGACCTGTGGCGGAAGTTCGCCAACCTCCGCCTGCTCTACGCCTACATGTACGCGCACCCCGGGAAGAAGCTGCTGTTCATGGGGGGGGAGTTCGGGCAGTGGGACGAGTGGGACCACGACCGCTCCCTGCAGTGGGACCTCCTGCAATGGGACACCCACCGCGGCGTGCAGCGGTTCGTCCGCGACCTGAACCGCCTTTACCGGGAGGCCGGCGCGCTCCACGAGGGAGATTTCCGCCCCGAGGGATTCGAGTGGATCGATTTCCGGGACGTGGACAACTGCGTCGTCTCCTTCCTGCGGAGGGGCGCGGACCCGGGAGACTGCATGGTCTGCGCCTTCAACTTCACTCCCGTGCCCCGGGAAGCGTACCGCCTCGGGGTCCCGTTCCCCGGCCGTTACACGGAGGCATTGAACAGCGACGCCGCCTCCTACGGAGGGAGCAACATGGGAAACGGCGGCTCGGTCGTCGCGGAGGAGATTCCGTGGATGGGGCGCCCGTATTCCGTTTCGCTCGTACTTCCCCCCCTCGGAGCGATCTTCCTTTCTCCCGGGCGCTGAGTGGAACCGGTTCTCCAAGGCGCCTTCGCCTCCACGTTCCAGGCGCTGCGCCACCGGAATTTCCGCCTCTGGTTCTTCGGCCAGCTCACGTCGCTCGTGGGCACCTGGATGCAGTCCATCGCGCAGAACTGGCTGGTCTACGAGCTGACGGGCTCCGCGGCCGACCTGGGGCTGGTCAACTTCGTCGGCGCCGTGCCGATGTTCCTGCTGACCCTCTATGCCGGCGCGATCGCCGACCGCTTCGAGAAGCGCCGCGTCGTCTTCTGGTGCCAGGCCGCGATGATGCTGCTCGCCTTCCTCCTCGCCCTCCTGAGCTGGAGCGGCGCCGTGCGCTTCTGGCACGTCCTCCTGCTCGCGTTCCTCTTGGGGAGCGCGATGGCGATCGACACGCCGGCGCGGCAGGCTTTCGCGGTGGAGCTGGTGGGGAAGGAGGACCTGGGCAACGCGATCGCGCTGAACTCCGGCATCTTCCACGGGGCGCGCGTCCTGGGCCCGGCGGCCGCCGGGATCCTCGTGGCGACCTCGGGCGTGGCGGGCGCCTTCTTCCTGAACGGCCTGAGCTTCCTCGCCGTGCTCCTCGCCCTCTTCCTGATGGACGTCTCGCTGATCCGGCGGACGGGCGCCGCGGGCGAATCCGGGAGGGACCAGCTCGCCGGGGTGAAGTTCCTGCGGGAAAACCGGGTCCCGCGCGCCGTCGTCCTGCTGGTCTCCGTCTCCGCGCTGATCGCCATGCCCTATTACGTTCTCGTACCCATCTTCGCCAAGGAGATCCTCGGCGGGAGCGCGGGGACGTACGGTGTCCTCATGTCGGCGGCCGGGGCGGGGTCGGTCGCCGGCTCCCTGTTTTCCGCCACCCCCTTCGTGGGGAAGCGCAAGGGGCGGGCGATGATGACGGCGGCCCTGGTCTTCCCCGCCCTGCTGGCGGGCTTCGCCTTCTGCAGGAGCTACTGGCCCTCCATCCTGCTGTTCGCCGCCGTGGGTTTCTCCTACGTGGTGCAGAACGCCCCGGCGAACGCCATCCTGCAGGAGCTCGTGCCGGACCATCTCCGGGGCCGCGTGATGGCGCTGTACGTTTCCCTTCTGCTGGGGCTGATGCGGGTCGGGAGCCTGCTGATCGGATGGCTGGCCGAGCTGACCTCGACGCCCGCCGCGCTCGCGTCGGTCGGTGTCGCCGGGGTTGCCGCCGCCCTCTGGATCCGCCGACGGTACCCGGAGCTGACGGAGGGGGACACACATGGCCCTTCGCCATGAACTGGCGGAGGACACTCTTAACCCTTCGCCCGTACGGAAGGCTAAGAGTGTCCCCCTCTGGCTCCCCGCGCTCCTGGCCGTCCTTCTGTGGGCCGGGTTCGCGTTCGCGTGGTCGTTCGCGGTGACCGGGGACAGCCACGACGACGGGGAGGAAACCTTCCGGGCCAT